>CAZHGE010000105.1:0-7966 GCA_964531805.1 uncultured Lachnospiraceae bacterium | reverse complement strand
CTTCATCAAAAGGAATCTGATATTTGGCAAGAGCATCACGAAATGCCTGTTCTCTTTCCATCGCATCCGTATTGTCTTTAGGGCCTGATAAGAACAAAAATTCTTTATAGTCATGATCTAAAATTAGATGCTCTACTACTTTGTACATTCCGTTGTAGTTATCCGAAATAACAGAACTTCCAACTTTATTTTCATCCCTGTCTTCTACCAGTACATATGGAATCCCTTTAAACCGATTCAAAAAATGCTGCTTATTCTTATCCTCTAAAAAGATACATAAAGATCCATACGCTATAATCAAACCGTCCACATCTGCCAAATTGGCATAATCATAGACAACGTTATACTGAAAATCATGGCGGTTTTCCATGTTTTCCCCAAAATATTCATGATAGTAATTTGCCATATGAACACCAAGAAAAAAGATGATATTTACATTCATCTTTTTTGCTGCATCACAAATCCCCCGCATCAATGTTCTTGTATGCGGAGAATTGGCATTCCCTATTACAACTCCTATCGTATATCGTTTATTCATATTCATCACTCTTTTTGTATTTGCAAAATACTACCCTTCCATTTTGCCATAGGAAGGACGGAAAGTAAATATTTTCTCTTGTAGGAAATCAAAACATTTTAAAATACCAGTTCTTTCACAATTCCTTCTTTTCGATACTCTTCCATATTGATTACTCTCTGATTGGAAGACCCTTTAAATTTCAAGGAAAGACTCTTCTTTTCTTCTATAAATGGTCCGTCCACCAATACATCAATATAGGACAACAATTCATCCGTTACTTCTGTGTAAAGCCTGCCACCGGATACAAGATCTTTATCTAAAAGATATCCTGTATAAGCCCAGATATCTTTATCCGGACATTCCTGTTTTACGCGTCTCACAAATTCGATTAAGCCTTCCTGATTCTCCGGTTCAAACGGATCGCCTCCAAGCAATGTCAGTCCCTTTATATATGCTGGTTTCAGCGACTCTATAATGGCATTCTCTGCTTCCTTGTCAAATACCTGTCCATTGCAGAAATTCCATGTTTCCGGCTGAAAACATCCCTTACAGTGATTACGGCAGCCGGAAACAAAAAGAACCGTACGCACGCCCAGACCATTAGCAATATCGGTATATTTGATGGCTGAATAATACATACGGTTCTATTCCTTTCTTTATGAGCAGATTCCTACTGCTTGTGTTTTCTATTTATAAATGCAATACTCTTTCTTTAATTTCCTGAGTACGCCCCTGATTCCAGAACTGAGTACCAATGTAACCACAGGTTCTTCTGGCAACATTCATTCTGTCCTGATCTTTATTACCACATTCCGGACATTCCCAAATCAATTTGCCATCCTCGTCAGTAACAATCTGAATTTCTCCACTGTAACCACATTCCATACAATAATCACTCTTGGTATTTAACTCCGCATACATGATATTGTCATAGATATACTGCATAACAGCAATTACCGCATCCAGATTATCCTGCATATTCGGTACTTCTACATAACTAATAGCACCACCCGGCGATAATTCCTGGAACTGGGACTCAAATTTCAATTTTTCAAAAGCATCAATCTGTTCTGTAACATGAACGTGATAACTATTCGTAATATAGTTACGGTCTGTTACCCCTTCGATAATTCCAAAACGCTTCTGTAGACACTTAGCAAATTTATAGGTAGTAGATTCCAGTGGTGTTCCATATAAACTGAAATCAATGTTTTCTTTTGCTTTCCACTTCGCACAGGCATCGTTTAAACGGCGCATAACCTGCAGTGCAAACTCTGTTCCATTCGGATCTGTATGGGATACCCCTTTCATATAACGGGTACATTCACACAAACCCGCATAACCAAGGGAAATGGTAGAATATCCATTATATAATAACTTATCAATCACTTCGCCTTTTTTCAGTCTCGCAAGTGCACCATTCTGCCATAGAATCGGTGCTACATCCGAACGTGTTCCTTTTAAACGATTATGACGATGCATTAAAGCACGATAGCAAAGTTCTAATCTCTCATCTAAGATTTCCCAGAACTTATCCATGTTTTTACCAGAAGAACATGCCACGTCAACTAAATTCAGTGTTACTACACCTTGATTAAAACGGCCATAAAACTTCTCCTTACCTGCTTCATCATGATAAACAGTAAGGAAAGAACGGCATCCCATACAAGGATAGCAATACCCTTTCTTTAACTGGAACATCATTTTTTCAGAAATGTAGTCAGGTACCATGCGCTTAGCTGTACATCTTGCCGCCAACTTCGTCAATTCGAAATATCTGCTTCCTTCTTTAATATTGTCTTCTTCCAATACATAAATCAATTTAGGAAATGCTGGTGTAATATATACACCTTTTTCATTTTTCACACCACGAATACGAAGATTCAACGTTTCTTCAATCACCATGGCAAGGTCATCCTTTAACGGACCTTCCGGCACTTCATTTAAATACATGAACACAGTAATAAACGGAGCCTGACCATTCGTTGTCATAAGGGTAGTTACCTGATACTGAATAATCTGAACACCCTGACGCACTTCATTACGCACACGTTTTTCAACAATACGGTTGATTGCGTCCTCTGTTGGCTGCACTCCCGCTTCTTCCAACTCCGCGCGCACTTCCTTACGGAATTTTTGTCTGCTCACATCGACAAATGGTGCTAAATGAGACAGGGAGATGCTTTGTCCTCCATACTGCGAGCTGGCAATCTGTGCAATTGCCTGTGTTGCAATATTACATGCAGTCGCAAAACTCTTTGGTGTCTCAATCATAGTCTCACTGATTACCGTACCATTCTGCAGCATGTCTTCTAAATTCACCAAACAACAGTTATGCATGTGCTGTGCAAAATAATCCGCATCATGGAAATGAATAATTCCTTTCTCATGCGCTTCTACAATATCCGGTGTCAAAAGAAAACGCTTTGTAATATCCTTGCTGACTTCGCCAGCCATATAGTCTCTCTGTACACTGTTTACTGTCGGATTTTTATTGGAATTTTCCTGCTTTACTTCTTCATTATTACATTCTAATAAACTCAGAATCTGTTCGTCGGTAGAATTGGACTTACGTACCAAAGCACGGCGGAAACGATAAGTAATATAGTTATGCGCCACCTTAAAAGCGCGCATACTCATAATATGATTCTCTACCATATCCTGAACTTCTTCCACACTTGGAGAATGTTTGAGATTCTCACATTCTTCTACTACATCTTCCACAATGCGGCTGATATGCTTCTCACTCAATCTGTCCACTAAAGGCACACTGTTATTCGCCTTACGAATCGCTTCTTCAATCTTCTGTGGGTTAAACTCGTCTTCTACACCACTTCTTCTGATAATCTTCAACTTTCAAAACCACCTTCCAAATACTCATTCCCCATAAGTTCCTATATGCGTATCCTTCCCCAAAGAACCGCATATTACTATATTACAACATCTTGTGTTAAAGTCAATATGATTTACTAGATTTTGTAGGAAAAATAATAACTAAAATTTTCCACAAAAAAGCAGATGTGCTATAGCACACCTGCTTTTTTCAATCTTTTTCGAATATTTGATCCAACGAATATGCCTGCTGTTATCTTTAAAATGTCACCTGGCATAAATGGAATTACGCCAATTGTGAGGGCGTTCAAAAACTCCATTCCTGACTGGAAAGAAAGCCACAAACTGCCAAAGAGATAGCATACTGTAGTTCCCAAAACCATTCCCAGTCCCTGCATTAAATAATTGCTATAATGCCTCCACCTACCTCTACTGTCATTACTTCTATCCGCAGCCATTTTTCCACTACTGCCATCATTCCACTTTTCAATAAAACAACCACTTATATACACCAAAAACAAATACCCCAGCATATAACCGCCAGTTGGTCCTAATACTTTTCCTATGCCACCTGTAAATCCTGAAAAGACTGGAATACCCACCAAACCAATCAAAAGATATATCCCACAACTGATGACGCTGCTCTTTTTCCCTAATATATAGGTGGATAAATACAACATCAGTGTCGCCAGTGACAAAGGCACAGGACTGAAAGGAAATATAATGGCAAATGGACTGATGATGCATTGTAATGCTGAAAAAAGAGCAATTTTTGTAATTGTAGTCGTATTTGTTTTTCGGTTACTCATCTTGATTTATAAAACAATCTTTCCTTTTATATTTATGAATTCTCTTATGTTTATGAATATTTCATTTTTCTCTGTCAAAAATAATGGTATAATAGCCAAAAGCATAGTTTATCGTATCAAAAATGCTTTCAATACACAAGTAAAAGGAGATTTTAACTTGCAATATCTGATTACTTTTTTAGAGGGTATTATTTCGTTTATTTCCCCATGTATGCTCCCTATGTTACCGATTTATATTTCATATTTTGCAGGCAATGCAGATAAAAAGCAGCACATTCTCAGCCGGTCCCTTGGCTTTGTCATAGGATTTACAGTTATATTTACCGGACTTGGATTGTTTGCCGGTACATTAAGCAGCTTTTTGATCCGGTATCAGCAGATTGTCCAGATTATATGTGGCCTTATTGTGATTATCTTTGGACTCAGCTATTTGGATATTTTTCATCTGCCATTTTTTAAAGGCATGCAGGGAACAGCTAAAATTAGTGGACTTTTTTCTGCTTTTGTTTTTGGCATGATTTATTCTGTCAGCTTAACCCCATGCGTCGGTGCTTTTTTAGGCTCCGCCCTTATGCTTGCAGGAACTTCCGGCGGTGCTCTAAAAGGTGCCCTGTTACTCCTGACATATTCACTTGGACTTGGCATTCCGTTTTTAATCTCTGCTGTTTTGATAGACAAACTGAATACTGTTTTTACATTTATTAAACAGCATTATAGGATTGTTAATTTAGTATCCGGTCTGTTTTTGATTGTAACTGGTGTCTTTATGATATTTGGCATTATGAATAAGATACTGGCATTTTTCTCATAAAATACATTATGAACATTGGCTGCGCACCTCTTTCGCAAGCCATAGGAAAGGTTTTAACATGAAAAAAAGTGATAAATTTATTATACTTCTGCTTCTATTAGTAGTATTGTTGGTGGCAGCAACCATTGGGTATCGTTTTTTATCCAATCGATATGCACCTGAAGAAATTCCCATTACCATTGAAGATGCTGAGGACACCACTCTTTCGGAAAATGAATCTGCTGAAAATATTGACACTGATTCCACTGACAATGTCGTTGCTATGAAAGCACCTGATTTTACTGTATATGATTTAGATGGAAATGCAGTTTCCCTTTATGACTGTTTGGGCAAACCCGTGGTACTCAATTTCTGGGCGACATGGTGTGGTCCATGTCAGTCGGAAATGCCTGCTTTTGACAAAATGTATCAGGAATATGGCGATCAAGTTACCTTTTTAATGGTAAATGTTACAGACGGTTCCCGCGATACCGTCGAAGGTGTCACTGCTTTCTATAAAGACTCCGGCTACACTTTCCCGATTTATCTGGACACTACCCTGAAAGCTTCTATGCTCTACGGTGCTTATTCAATTCCAGTCACTTTTTTCCTTGATCCAGAAGGGAAGTTGCTTTATAACCAAATGGGCGCCATGTCTGAAGATGTACTTAGACAGTGTATGGAATTGTTAGTAGAATCAACAAATGAAACTGACACCGAATAAAAAGGCAACATTTATTTTCTTAAATATAAATATTACAAATTGAAAGGAGAAATAAATTATGGCAGAAATCACCTTAAACACATCTAATTTTGAAAAAGAGGTACTGGAATCTGACATCCCAGTATTAGTTGACTTTTGGGCAGGCTGGTGCGGTCCATGCAAAATGTTAGCACCAACTATCGAAGAAATTGCAAAAGAATACGAAGGAAAAGTTAAAGTGGGAAAAGTCAACATTGACGAATTTGCACCACTTGCCATTAAATATGGTGTTGCCAGCATCCCTACGGTTATCTTATTTAAAGATGGACAGGTTGTAGATAAATCCGTCGGTTTTGTACCAAAGGCTACAATTGAGGGAATGTTAAAATAATTTTTATTTGTAACATTCCTTCAGTAAAATAACAAAAAGGAGTAAAGTCTTGATTTCTTAATAAGACTTTACTCTTTTTTATTCTTTAATTAACTTATATTCTCCCAATTTAAGGACTTCCACCAATTCTCTTCCATCACGTATACGCTTGATGGTTTCAATACCGCCAAAGCATACATCCTGTTTTCTATGTGCATCTGCGCCGGATACTAAGATAAATTCAGGATGTCCGGCTGCTACCACTTCTGCTTCTTTGTTATTTTTTTCTATATTACAGGCATTATATACTTCAATCCCATCAATACAGTCAAGCGGCAGCATTCTCGCTTGAGGAATATAATCTCGTTCTCTAAATGGATGCGCCTGAATGCAGAGAACACCATATGAATGCATCACCTTATACCATTCCTCCGGTCCAGCTGATGCCAGTTCAGGATGTGCATACAGCATTTCCGGTGTCACGCCATAACACAATATCTCCAGTGCCGCAACCACCACTTCCTCAATTCCAAAAATAATATCCAGATCATACTTTTTCGCATACTTACAGCATTCCAAATAATCATTCACATACTGTTTCACAAATTCCTGCCATGAAAGGCTACGGTCAATCCCTGTATTACCGCCAATAAAATGATTGGTCATCACACACCCCTGATATCCGCCTTCATACAGACTTTCCACCAACTCTTTCGGTGTCATTTTTGCACAGGCACTACATGGGGATGTATGGGTGTGCAGTTGGTATTTATATTTTACCATATCTACTATCCTTATCCGACAAATTGATACTTTCATACACCAAACTTTGTCATTCATTCATATATACTTGACTACAATTTTACTACACATTATAATACCACATAATTATAGTTCTGAATGCTTTTTTCTTGTATCTCTAGTATTACATCTAATATTTCCTTGTCAGAATTATTTCCTCAACCTTGATAATTTAATAAGGCTTTACACATTCCGTTTTTGTATATATAATATAGAATATATCTCTATCAAGATATTATCCCTGTCGGATAAACTCAAAAAAACACATTTAATTTACAATCACACTTAAGATAAAGGTTGCTTCATAAGCAATCAAGACACATACAAAATCTAAGGAGCGTGATACAATGAATAATAATGAATTACTACTTGCCCTGTCTGACCTATTAGATAAGAAATTAGAACCAATTCACAACAGGCTGGAAAAAATCGAATCTATTATCGAGAATAACATTTTACCACGGCTTGATAGAATCGAAGCCACAATTGAACATGATATTCTACCAAGACTTAAAAAAGTTGAAGATGCCATTGAAAATGATATTGCACCTAGACTTAAAAAGGTTGAAGACATTACTGCAAAACTTGAATATATTAATGAAAATGATATTTTACCTAGGCTTAAAAAATTGGAACTTTCTACTGAAAATACATTTTACCTAGGCTAAAAAAATTGGAGCTTTCTACTGAAAATGATGTCTTACCACGTTTACGTACAATTGAATCCTGCTATCTTTCCACCTATAAGCGATATGAAGCAGGAAATGATCAGTTAGATGCAATGCAGGTAGATATAGATATCATGAAAGGTGTTCTTCTCGATCACAGTGAAAAATTACAACGAATTTCCTAATCAAAAAATCCGGCACATTGCGTACCGGATTTTTACGTTCTTCCTAGTAATTTACGATCTTACCAAAATCAACTTTTAAGCTTGCGCCACCAACAAGACCACCGTCGATGTCTGGCTGTGCAAATAATTCTGCTGCGTTAGCTGCATTTACAGATCCGCCGTACTGAATACGAACTTCTTCTGCTGTAGCTGCATCATACATTTCAGCGATGCAGTCACGAACACCCTTACATACTTCCTGAGCCTGCTCTGTTGTAGCAGTTTTACCTGTTCCGATAGCCCAGATTG
>CAZHGE010000104.1:0-8017 GCA_964531805.1 uncultured Lachnospiraceae bacterium | reverse complement strand
CCTTGTAAAAGAAGTTACAGATAACATGGATAACTTCGAACTTGGTATCGCTGTTCAGAAGGTATATGACTTTATCTGGGATGAATTCTGTGACTGGTACATCGAAATGGTTAAGCCTCGTCTTTATAACAGCGACGACGCTAAGAGCCAGAATGCGGCACTTTACACATTAAAGACAGTGCTTATCGATGCGCTTAAGTTATTACATCCGTATATGCCGTTCGTAACAGAAGAAATCTTCTGCACATTACAGTCCGAAGAGGAATCCATCATGATTTCCCAGTGGCCTGAGTACACAGAAGACCGGGCATTTGTAAAGGAAGAAAGTGACATCGAAACCATCAAAGAAGCAGTTCGCGGTATCCGTAATGCCCGTGCCAACATGAATGTTGCACCAAGCAGAAAAGCACAGGTTTATGTTGTAAGTGAGAAAGAAGATGTTCGCAAGACATTTGAAGAAGGTAAGTTATTCTTTGCTTCTTTGGCATACGCTTCCGAAGTTATGATTCAGGCAGATAAGAATGGTATTGCTGATGATGCAGTATCTGTTGTGATTCCAAATGCAACGGTTTATATGCCGTTCTCAGATTTAGTAGATCTTTCTGCTGAGATTGCGCGTCTTGAAAAAGAAGAAGGACGTTTACAGGGCGAAATCAAACGTGCGGATGGAATGCTTTCTAACGAAAGATTTATTTCCAAAGCACCACAGGCTAAGATTGATGAAGAGCGTGCAAAATTAGAGAAGTATCGTCAGATGTTAGAGGAAGTGCAGGCACGTTTGGCACAGTTAAAGAAATAATGAAGTTAAGTGATGTAAACAATTATGAAGCGGCGGTATCGTACTGTTTAGGGATACCGCGCTTCACAAAGAAAAACAGCATGGAATCCACAAAGGCTTTTTATCAGTACTTAGGAAATCCCGGAAGCCGGTCAAGAATTGTACATGTGGCAGGGACCAATGGCAAGGGGAGTGTCTGTGCGTTTTTACAGTCTATTTGTATGCAGATGAATAAAAAGGTGGGGATGTTTACATCCCCTCACCTTTGTGACATCAGAGAACGCGTGCGTATAGACGGGAAGTGGATAAAAAAAGAGACATTTTTGAGTGCCTTTTTGCAGCTTGCAGAGGAACTTCAAAAATTCTGTTTAGAAAATGAAGAACAAAAAGAATATCACCCATCTTTCTTTGAGTGGCTGTTTTTTATCGGAATGCTTTGCTTTGAAAAAGAAAAGCCAGACGTAATCTTATTGGAGACCGGACTGGGAGGCAGGCTGGATGCCACCAATTGTATTGAACATCCTGCGCTGACAATCATTACCAAGATTGGATTGGATCACATGGAGTATTTAGGTGAGACCATAGAAGCCATTGCCGGAGAAAAAGCAGGTATTATCAAGCCGGGAGTACCGGTGGTATATTTGCAGGATAAGAAGGAAGCAGACGCTGTTATTGCAAAAAAAGCAAAAACTTTGTCATGTCCGGGTATTTTTGTGTCGAAAGATGAGGTTGACTCAATTTTCTTTCATGATAAACGTATTGATTTTTCTTATAAATCTCGTTATTATGGATATGTTAAGTTTTCTGTGGGCACAACTGCTTTTTATCAGGTGGAAAATGCCATTGTAGCAGTGAATGCAGCAGAAGAATTATTTAAGGATTCCCTTGTATCAAAGGAGAGTTTGTGTGAACAACAGAATAGAAGTTTACATAATCTGGAATTAAGCGTAGAAGTGTTACAACGGGGAATTGCCGCCATGCAGTGGGAAGGCAGGATGGAAGAAGTTCTGCCCAGTGTTTTTTTGGATGGGGCACATAATGAGGATGGAATAGATGCATTTCTTAACTCTGTCAGTCATGATAACTGTCAGGGGAACAGGAGTCTGTTATTTTCAGCTGTTTCAGATAAGCAATATGCAAAAATGGCAAAGATGATAACGGACAGCGGGCTGTTTTCGCAGATTTATACAGCACCGATTGATAGTGCCAGAGGAGTAGGAACGGAAGAATTAGAGCAGATATTTGAGAAGGCGGAAGGCGTCATACACGCTGGTTCGCCAGAAGAGGCACTAGGGGAAATGCTTGGACATAGAGGAGTAGATGACTATTTGTATGTTGCCGGTTCGTTGTATTTGATTGGGCAGCTAAAGGAATGGTTGAAAGGAAATTTACTAAGATGATTAATTTTGAAGAGGAATTAAAGAAATTTCACCCGTCACTTGAAATAGAAGAAGCCGAAGATGCGATTTATAACCAGGATCTTACCGATATGGCAGATTTGCTTGTAAGTCTTGTAAAAGAAGACAAGGAAGCGGCCGCACCGGCACCAAAGAAGAAAAAACAGCAGCAGTAAAAGTAAGTTACGTTTTATCCGGTTTGTGAGGACAAAGTTTTTGTCCAATAAGTTGGTTTGCAAAGCGTGACGGCGTTTGGTTTAATACGGGGAAATACGAAGATGATATGTTTTAATTGTGGAGCCAATTTGACAGAACATGATTTCTGTACAAATTGTGGTGCCGATGTTGCGCGTTACAAACGCATTATGGGTACCGCCAATTTATATTATAATGATGCACTGGAAAGAGCCAGTGTACGCGATTTGTCTGGTGCGATTGAGAATCTGCGCCAGTGTTTGAAATTGAATAAGAATCATGTAGAAGCCAGAAACCTTCTTGGTTTAGTATATTTCGAAATGGGCGAAGCGGTTGCGGCCATGAGTGAATGGGTAATCAGCAAAAACTTGCGTCCTACTAAAAATATTGCAGATGATTATCTGAATATGATGCAGAATGATCCTTCTACATTGGAGTCCATCAGCCAGACTATTAAGAAATATAATCAGGCATTGGCATACTGTTATCAGGATAGTTTGGATCTTGCGGTAATCCAGTTAAAGAAGGTTATTTCCATGAATCCGAAGTTCGTGCAGGCACATCAGTTGTTAGCGCTTCTTTATATTCATGCAGAAAAATGGTCCGATGCTAAAAGAGAATTGGAAAAATGCCGCAGGGTGGATGTGAATAACACCATCACACTTCGTTATCTGCAGGAAGTGGATTCCATGTTAGAAGTGGAGAGCGAAAGCGGTATGGGAAGCCGTAAAAAAACGGTGGATACTGTAAAATACCGTAGAGGAAATGAGACTATTATCCAGCCGTTAAACGGCAGAGAATCCAAAGGTATGGCAACCCTTGGTAATATAGTTGTGGGTATTATAATCGGACTTGCAGCGGCGTGTTTTTTGATTTTACCGGCACAGGTTCAGTCTGCAAAACAGGGGATTGATGAAGAACTAAAAACGGTCAATGAAGAAATGGATGTTAAGACAGCCAAGATTGCAGAATTAGAGCAGGATGTCAAGACACTTACCAGTGAAAAAGAGAAACTTCAGGCTGAGTTGGTTGGCTACACCGGAGAAGATGGTAAATTGTCTGCTCTTGATAATCTTTTATTTGCGGCGCATCTCTATATGATGGATTCCACAGATACCTCTTCGGTAGCGGGCTATTTGGATTTGATTGATGAGGATATGGCGGCTACAGCTGGAGAAGCATTTGAAAAAGTATATAACCACCTTCGTTCTGCAGTAGGAACGTCCGTTGGTAAGAGTTATTATGATACTGGAATGGAAGCTTACCAGAATGAATCCTATGAGGAGGCCATTGATTATCTAAGTAAAGCATTTACTTATGATAGCAGTAATGGAGAAGCTTTATATAATTTGGGAAATGCTTATCGTAAAGCAGGTGATACTGCCAATGCTATTGCGACCTATCAGCAGGTAATTGAATTATTCCCAAATACGGAAAAAGCAAACAGATCCCAGTCCTATATCAATGATCTGAATGTAGAAGAATAGAATAAAGACGTGTTTTATGACACTGTACAAAAGATATTTGTACAGTGTCTTTTTTTATACAAAAGTCGATTTATGGAAAGGAATGGCGGTTAATGTAAGGAAGGTAGAGAAAAGAAAGAAAAAACAGATGTAAAAATAGGTGTAAAGAAACAGGAGGAAATCGTATGAGAGTAGAAGAGGATTTTAAGGTGATTGATCATTATTTATGCATTTGCATGCCTAAGGAAGTGGATCATCACAATGCGTCCGGCATTACACAAAAAGCAGATGAAATGATCTGTAAGAGTGAGGTGAAAAATTTAATTTTTGATTTTTCCGAAACAGAATTTATGGACAGTTCCGGAATCGGTATTATTTTAGGCAGATACAAGAAGATTACCTGTTTTCAGGGAAAGGTGTATGCCATCCATGTAAGTCCGCAGATTCGTAAAATATTACATATGTCAGGACTGCAGCGCATTATAGAAATCTTGGAGGATAAATAAATGAATAGTGCTAAGACATGTAGAACAGATAACGAAATGGAACTGGTATTTGATGCAGTTTCAGCCAATGAAAGTCTTGCCAGAGTCGCTGTGGCAGCATTTGTAACAGAAAAAAACCCGACACTAGAAGAAATATCAGATATTAAAACTGCGGTTTCAGAAGCAGTAACCAATGCGATTATTCATGGTTACAGAAATTTGCCGGGAAAAGTAAGACTGCATTGCAAATGGGAGGACAAGGTTTTATTCATTGAAATAGAAGATAAGGGTGTTGGAATTGATGATGTAAAACAGGCAATGGAACCTCTGTTTACCACGAAACCGGAGGAGGATCGTTCCGGCATGGGATTTTCTTTTATGGAAGCTTTTATGGATGAACTGGAAGTGGAATCTGCGCCAGGAGAAGGAACGCTGATCCGTATGCAGAAGGAAATCGGATATAATCCATGGATTTATGAAGAGGATTAGCCTATGGATGATACTACCGTACTGATTGAGCAATTACAGGCAGGAAAAAAGGAACTTCGAGATGTACTGGTAGAAAAAAATCTTGGACTCGTACAGCATGTGGTAAAACGATACATTGGCAGAGGGGTGGATGCAGAGGATCTGTTTCAGATTGGAAGTATTGGGTTGATCAAGGCAATTGATAAGTTTGATCTTTCTTATGAGGTTAAATTTTCCACCTACGCAGTACCTCTGATTTGTGGGGAAATCAAACGTTTTCTGAGGGATGACGGAATTGTGAAAGTATCACGAAGCCTGAAAGAAAATAATCTTCATATTAGACGGGCAGCTGAAGCTTTCACTCATGAACATGGCAGAGAACCTAACATAGAAGAAATCAGTGAAATGACAGGCTTATCTAAGGAAGATATTCTGCTTGCCATGGAGTCTGCAAGTGAAGTGGAATCCATATACCAATCGGTTTATCAATCGGATGGAAACGAGTTATATCTTGTAGATCAGGTGGTTGCTGGAGGAACCAGAAAAGGAATCGGACAAGCTTATTGTACGGGCGAGGACATAGAAAAGGAAGAGATATTAAATCAAGTTTTAATAGAACAAGTTATGACAGGGCTGTCAGAAATGGAGAAAAAGCTGATAAATATGCGGTATTTTCAGGATAAAACCCAGACAGAAGTAGCAGCCGCCTGTGGAATCAGCCAGGTTCAGGTCAGCCGCTTAGAAAAAAAGATCTTATTAAAAATGAGAGAAAAAATGGTTATGAAGCAAAAAATGCAGGGCTAAGCTCTGCATTTTTTGCTTTATAGGAAATTCCTATAAAGCAAAAACGCTCCGCGAGGATCGCATGGCGCGCAAGCAGAAAATGCCGCTACGCGACTGCGCGTCAGCGCAAGAATGTGCAAAGCATATTCTTTGCTCTAGAAAAAAGTGCGGAAGTAATACTAAAATAAACAAATTTTTGAATAAAAATAAGGAAGCAGTGAATACTGTATGGTAAGAAAAACAGACATATGGAATGTTGTATTCCACATGCCTGTTTTGGGTTGATAAAGCATTTTTATATGAATCAAGTGAGGGAAAATGGATCAAATAACTCTTTATATAAAACTAGAAAAGAATGTGGAAATACAGGCGGATGAGATTTTCCTGCAAGATCTGGGAACATTGTATTGCAAAGATGACACTGTTGTCAACAAGTGTAAATGCCTGAAAATATGCACACTTCCTAATGGAAAGAATGCAAGAAAAGTCATCAGTGTTATGAAGATTGTGGAATTGATGGATCAGGCATTCCCCAATATTCATGTGGAGAATATTGGGGAAACCGATGTAGTTGTGGAGCGTGTAGAGCGTGAGCAGATGCCAAAATGGAAAGAGGTTCTAAAGATTGTTTTTGTATCTGGTATTACCTTTTTTGGAACGGCTTTTACCATTATGGCATTTCATACGGATATCGGTATTATAGAACTTTTTAATGGAATCCATAAAATGATCACGGGTTTTGAGTCAAACGGACATTCTATTTTAGAATTTTCTTATTCAATTGGATTGTGTTTGGGAATTATTGTGTTTTTTAATCATATTGGAGGTAAGCGGATTACAAAAGATCCGACTCCGATTGAAGTTGAGATGCGTATTTACGAAGATGAAGTGAATCAGACACTAATCGATTATGCAGACCGCATGCAGATGGAAATAGATGTGAAGAAATAAAAAAGGAAAAAATGTATATCCAAATTGTCGGAGAGTTTCGTGATAGAGATTACTATATTGGATAAGAATGAAAGGGGGAACTGTAATGGAAATATTAGAGAATATTTTTCTTGCGGTGCTGGGAGCGAGTGCCGGATTTAGTGTTTCAGGCGGTGTTTTTACCACGTTGATTGCTATAGGGTTGGTTCCCCGTTTTGCTGGAAAGACCCATACAGCCAAGCACATTTTTTTATATGAAGAGATGGTAGTATTTGGGACTTTGACGGGCGGTCTTGTCACGGTTTTTCTTCCTTTTATCCGGATTCATGAATGGCTGGGCGGGCATTTCACTCAGAATGGATTATTTTATAGGGGCGTGTTTGATGGAGGATGGTATCCAATTTTGGGAACTATTTTTTTGTTGATATATGGATTGTTTGCCGGAATTTTTGTGGGTTGTCTTGCACTTGCCATTGCGGAGATGCTGGATTCCATTCCGATTTTTGCAAGACGTTCCAAATTCCGCCATGGTATTGGAATTGCCATTTTATGTATGGCTTTTGGTAAGACATTGGGAAGTTTGATTTATTTTTTTAAAAATTTATTTCTGTATGGAGGGGTATGATGAATCAGTTAAACAATGGGGTTCCGGGAAATACAATGAATAACAATATGGTAGGCGGTATGTTGGATAACGGCGGAGTGGGGAATGATTTTGTTCGCCAGATTGTAGAGGTGAGTGACGAGCGTCGTGATGAAAAAACAGATATTGCACAAAAAAATAAGCCTCCGATCATGGATCAGTCGGGCGAAAGCAGAGACAAGGAATATCAGGATCTGGTAAAGGAAGTGACACCAACCCATAGTCTTCCAATGCAGATGTTCCATGCCTTTTGGACAGGCGGATTAATCTGTGTTCTTGGCCAGTTCATCATCAACACTGCAATACAGATGGGGGCCGATGACAAAACTGCTGGAAGTTGGTGTTCCCTGCTTTTGATTTTACTAAGTGTGTTGTTAACGGGTTTTAATCTTTTTGGAAGTATCGCAAAATATGCTGGTGCGGGGATTCTGGTACCAATTACAGGCTTTGCCAATGGTGTGACGTCCTCAGCGATTGAATTTCAGAAAGAAGGGCAGGTTTTTGGTATTGGATGCAAGATTTTTACAATCGCAGGGCCGGTCATCTTATATGGCTTGGTAAGTTCATGGATATTGGGACTTTTATACTGGATTGGTTTGATGACAGGAGCGAGGATGTAGCTTTGAGTGTGTGGTATTTGAGTTATTTAGGTTAAAATGTACATCTTGCTGAAGCTATTTTAATATTAACTACAAGGTGTACTTTGCTAAATTTATGTTAACTTGAACGGTACGAGAAAATACTTGCGGGGTATATGCAGAAAAATATTTCTGCTATACCCCGCTTGACGTTAAAAATAGCCCGAAATTCTTAAGATTTGCACTAGTCAACAAAAAGTAGACACATTTTTAAGTTTCTTATACAGTTAATAA
>CAZHGE010000103.1:0-8329 GCA_964531805.1 uncultured Lachnospiraceae bacterium | reverse complement strand
ATTGATTCATACTGACTCCTTCTCTCTGAGAGTGTTCTGCTAAAGCTCTGTGCAGGCTGCGCGGTAATCTCAACTTAAATTGTCCAGAATAATCTTCCAAACTATTTGGCTCATGAATCTCAATTCCCTCCTCAAGCGCAGCTTCGAGCCATGTTTTTTTTGCATCTAATGCATTAGCAACAGCACTCTCTATCGTCTCACCACAAGTAATACATCCCGGCAGATCCGGATAAGAAACCACAAAACCTCCTTCGTCCTTATCTTCCACGATTTCCATACGATAAGACATTGCCATATAATCATTCAACGTTTTCATTCTCCTTCGCCTCACTTTCTACAATCTGTCTCACCATTTCTACATAAACCTTTTTAATTGGCTCGTGCTTCGGTATTGTAATAGGCTGACAATCTCGCTTCCTAAATGTGTAATGACTACTTCCTGTTCTTGGAGTATTCATTACATATCCACAACTCTCCAATACCTTTCGTAATTCATCAAATCGAAGGTCTTTTGACAAATTACATATACGTGCTATTAGTTTATTCCATTTAGACAATTTCATGCCTCCTATCTACATTATATGTGGTGTCGTATGTGGTGTCAATGATTTTTCTGTATCACCATACTTCATACACCACTTTATTATCGTTATCTATAGTTACTGATAAAATCAACTCATTTTCATTCATATCATATCGCCCACATATTTGCTGTATGTTGTTTTCTTTTATATATATCATTCCTATATCATCCAAATGTTCTCCCCGGTAATTTATTTTTCCATTTAACTCATATCCTTGTGGTTTAAAATACTCATCTATTAAATATTGAAGCCATTCAACATAATAATAGAATTTCTCCCCACCGCTCCATAACAATCTGCCATTTGAGTTAATAATCCATTGGCACCATATTCCGGGATATTGTTCTTCATCATGCCTTTTTGACGAAAATAAATTTATTGTTTCAACAAACTCCTCTGCTGGATACGGTGTAATTATAAATTCCCCTTCAAATTTCGTAGTATATCCCATAAAACTTCTCCTCACATATTACTTTCTGTCTCTAACTCATTTAGTCGGTTTACAATATTTTTTAAATCACTTATTTTCTCCTTTACACGGCTTACTCCTGCCAATTCGGCCTTATCATACAATTTTTCTACAGCCAATGCTAATCCTAGAGCATTTTCATCTTGGGTATAATATTTCATCAACTTATTTATTTGAATTGTGAGCAAACACAAATAAACCCGTGCAGCAGCAATCATTATCTCTAGATGCTCCTTCTCTATATCAGAAATATCTATCGCTATACTCTGTTCAGTTTTCAAACAATCACATATTATCGGAGTAAGTTCTCCACCTAATAATGGTGCATCAAAATTTCTTCCCATACCGCCATCCGGATTGATGCACCATGCATAATGATATCTGATTACCTGTTGCATATCATATGCATTTTTTGCACGTACATCTGTATCCTCGCTCCAAATCCCCAAACTACCATACAAATCCCACTCTGCTATTTTATTTTCACGAAATACCAAGTTCCTTATTGCCGTATATATATGCTTCCTAGCAAACATATATTGATTATCAAACTCACTATCAAATCTATACTGCCGTAATTCAAAATCAATCTCCCCATATTGTCCCATATACATTCTTGAGTAAAAATCTAATGCGCTTATGCATGTCCCAATTTCACTGTCCTTCAATGTCATTCTCATTTTCCTCTCCCCCTCTCTATATACCATTGGTATATTATATATTATACTATTCCATTGGTATAATCAATAAAAATATGATATACTTTGCTTATAAATATTAAAAACGGAGATTATTCAAATGAACCCAAATACATTAGACCGTAAACGACTTATCAATTGCCGCGAAAAACTCGGCATTACCAAGCAAGAAGCCGCTAAACGTATGCAAATGTCGCAGCCCGCTTATTTAAGATATGAATCCGGAGAACGCACCCCTTCCATACATGTAATTCAGGTCATGGCAGATGTTTTGGCTACATCAGTTGCCTACCTTACCGGACGAACTGATAATCCTAATCCGGATAGCTATTTAATCAAATTAGATACTGAGCCGGAATTGTTTCAATTAATCAAGAAATATAAGAACTCTGATACGGAAATAAGAAACAGACTGTTGACATATCTGCATAAAATCAGCAGTCAAACAGAACCTGATACCGATAATTAACTACCATACTATGACAATATTAATATACTTACTAAGGGAGCTGATAGGGCGATATGCCAGTTGCCGGACGCTAAGAAAGGAGCTGGTGCCAATGGTTACATATAGAGATTTATTCGACTTTGTAATTATGCTTTGCGCAGTTGTTACTCTTGCATTACACATCAAACGCAAAAAGTAGCGCCCTCGTCCTGGTAAGTTAAGGCGCTACTTTTAGTAGTAAATTACACTACCGGCGGCTAGGCTTCATCTAGCTTTCGGCTCTCATGTTAAATATATTATACTATTCAAACTCAATCGTCGCAACTGGCTTCTTTGTGATCTCATAAACAACACGGTTGATACTTGGTACTTCTGCCGTAATTCTATCAGCAATTTTCTCAAGAATATCGTAATCAATTCTCTCGATGGTTGCTGTCATAGCGTCGATTGTGTTAACGGCACGGATAACGCACATGTAACCCATGCTTCTTGCGTTGTCTCTTACACCTACGGCTTTGAAATCAGGTACAACTGTAAAGTACTGCCATACCGTCTTATCAAGACCTGCTTTTGCAAATTCATCACGTAAGATTGCATCTGATTCTCTAAGAGCTTCGAGACGGTCACGAGTAATGGCACCTAAGCAGCGAACGCCAAGTCCTGGACCTGGGAATGGCTGACGATATACCATTTCTGCTGGTAAACCAAGTTCGATACCGCAGGCACGGACTTCGTCCTTGAATAACTGCGCTAATGGTTCTACTAATTCAAACTGTAAATCTTCCGGAAGACCGCCCACGTTGTGGTGTGATTTTACACATTTGGCAGTCTTTGTACCGGATTCGATGATGTCAGGATAAATCGTTCCCTGTCCTAAGAAATCGATACCTTCCAATTTACGTGCTTCTTCTTCGAATACACGAATAAATTCGCCACCGATAATCTTTCTCTTTTCTTCTGGATCAGCAACGTTTTCTAACTTGCCAAGGAATCTGTCTGTAGCGTCTACATAAATCAAGTTAGCATCTAACTGGTTCTTGAATACTTCTACAACATTTTCAGATTCATTCTTTCTCATTAAACCGTGGTTTACATGAACACATGTAAGCTGTTTGCCGATTGCTTTTAATAAAAGTGCCGCAACAACGGATGAATCAACACCGCCTGATAATGCGAGTAATACTTTTCTATCTCCAACCTGACGACGAACGATTTCAATCTGGTCAGCTACGAAGTTTTTCATGTTCCAGTTCGCTTCTGCTTTACATTCATCAAAAATAAATGCTTTCATAGTTGCTTCATCTGGAAGTTCACTAAACTGCTTGTCACATTTTGCTGTTGGGTGGTCAATTGCCATCATTGGATAGCCCAATGTGTATAATTCATCCGATACCTCTACCGGTGTACCGTCTACTACACGGTTTTCTCCACCGTTTAAAATGATACCTTTTACATTATCTAATGCTGCAAGTTCCTGTGGTGTAATATCATGTGGATGAATCTCGCTGTACACACCAAGGTCACGGATTTGTCTGGCAACTACGGTATTTTCTGTACTTCCCATATCCAGAATAACAATCATATCCTGTTTCATCGTCAATATTCTCCTTTGAAATTAAGGGTCTCCTTGCGGAGCCAACCGCTGAAGGTCAAACCTTTCAGCGAAAAAAAGATGTTACTATTATAGTACAAAAGTTTTTTGTAGAAAAGATGCAAAACAAATAATTTTATGTTTTTTTTGCCAAAATTTTTGTATGACTTTTCATCGTAAAACCTTGATAAAATACAGGCTTTACATTCTTAAAACTCCAATAGCTGCTTAAGAACTTCCAACAACTTCAACTTATTCCTCAAACCATCTCAAAAGACTGATTACCTGATCGAGTCTGTCTGCCTTGGCAAAAAGAAGCTCCTCCGTCTCCGCCGCCGGTTGATCCTGATCCGGAATCATAACAGGAAAACATCCCGCACGGCTTGCAGACAAAATTCCCGATGGCGAGTCTTCAAGCGCCAGACATTCCTGCGGTGCAAGTCCTAATTCTGCCGCCGCCAACTGATAGATATCTGGCTCCGGCTTACCTTTTTTCACCATATATCCACTGATCAGCTTATCAAAAGCATCCTTCAAACCTACTGACTGTAAATATTTTTCGGTACGCTCCAACGGAGAAGATGTTGCGATTGCCGCCTTAATGCCGTTTTCTTTTAAATACGCCATCAATTCCTGTACACCTGCTTTTGCCTCTACTCCCTCTTTTTCGATAAAAGCATCCATCAGTTCAATGCGCTTTTGTTTTACTTCTTCATAATTGACAGGTTTGTCAAAATAAGACTGTAGCTTTGCCGCGCCAAACTCTCTGCTTAAGCTGCGCATTCCCAATGCTTGTTCTCTTGTCATTGGATATCCCAGCGCATTTGCCGCCTCCATCCAAAAACGAGTATAAAGTTTTTCCGTGTCTAAAATCAGGCCATCCATATCAAACAAAAGGCCTTTAATCTGCGCCTTTTTATTCCACTTTTCAGAATTGTATATCGTAACTCCCGCTGCAATCTTTTCAATATTCATATTTCCCTCCGGAACTCATAGTTCTCGCCACACTTGTTTTATCCTCGATTATAATAAAAGAAACACTAATATTTTATAGGAATTCATGCTATAATACAATGAATTTAATCACTGAGATATAGGTAAAAACTGACTGCAAACATTTCATTCAGGCAAAGCACTCCACTTAAAAGAGGTTTATATGACAGAACTCGAACAATATTATAATAAATTTAATGAAGAAAAACGTTTAAACTCCCGACATGGTCAGGTGGAATACCGGCTTTCCATGAAATATATTCATGAAGCAATCGAGAAAACTATGGAAAACAAGAAAATGACTACCGACAATAACCATGCCGCCTCATACGTCCCCCCTTATCCCCAGGACATCAAGATCCTTGACATCGGTGCCGGAACCGGCCGCTACAGTGTAGCTTTAGCGGAAGAAGGCTACGATGTCACCGCAGTGGAATTAGTAAAATACAACCTTGGGATTTTAAAAAAGAAAAACAGCAGCGTCAAAGCCATGCAGGGCAATGCGCTGAACCTGCGAAAATTAAACAGCAATACCTTTGACGTGACATTACTCTTTGGACCTATGTATCATTTATTTGGATTCGAAGACAAGAAAAAAGCACTCTTAGAAGCTAAGCGTGTAACAAAACCAGGTGGAACCATCCTGGTTGCTTACTGTATGAACGAATACGGTGTCATCACGTATGGTTTTAAAGAACGTCATGTACTGGAATGTATGGAACAGGGACGTTTCAGCGATACCTTTCAAACCCAATCCCTTCCTGAACATTTATATGACTACATGCGTATAGAAGATATCAACGCCCTGAACGAAGCATGCGGACTTACACGCGTAAAGATTCTTTCACCGGATGGACCAGCAAATTACATGCGCCCATTCCTCAATCAACTTTCGGATGAAGAATTCGAAGCGTTTGTTCAATACCAAATGGCAGTATGCGAACGCCCTGATTTAATTGGAGCCGGCGCCCATACGCTGGATGTTTTACGCAAACAATAATTCTCTACTCGCACAAACAACAAACTTGCTTTTTTATCAGCCCAAATATAAAAAGTACCGATTGTTCATTATCATCTTAAGACCAATCGGTGCTTTTTTCATGTCAAAATATATAACAACCCATAAATTACCGGCTGATGAAGCATGTAAATAATAAGAGAATGTTTCCCTATAAAAGAAAACACTTTACCTATTGATGAAGTCCAGGCTTGCTTAGGTAAAACAAGTTCTGTCGAAGACAGTTTCGACATCCATTCCTTTTCTCTTGCAATCTGATAAAAAAAGTACCCTGTTGCAAATAGAAAAAACCATGGCATCAGCGAAAAATAATCGGTGGAATAAAATCCGCTTCGGGTAAATCCCAAAAATGTCATAAAATCACTTCTTGGATAAAGAATATCTGGTAGTCTGCACAACCGGATATGTTCAAACCCCAGATAATGGTTATTGATTTCTCTCGTCAGGAAAAATAAAACCATCGATACTCCTAATCCGACATACTTCCATGAAAGACTCCATTTCTTATCAGCCAAAAGTACCTGCATAAATTTTTCCAAAAGCGCCATTAAAAGCATGCTTACACCCAGCATGGTCAAAACACCAAATCTTACCTTCTGTGCCGGCATAACTATATGAGTGACAACCGTCACCAATGTACCTGCTCCAAATACAATCAAACCACGGCGCACTTTTCTTTTACCAAGCGAAAAACAAAAACCAGATAATAAAATAAAGCACCAGCAGATGCTCTGCTGCCATAGATACGCGAAATCAGAACGGTACCAATCCCAGTCATAACCAAACATATATACCAAATCCCATACCGCGTGATACAGAATCATACTGCACAATGTGATCCCCCGGATCTCATCTAAAATGCGATAACGCTTCATTCTTGTTTCTCCCATAAAATATATGTGTTCATTATAGCAAATGCTTTTATTTACGTCAGCCTGTTCCGCAAAAAACCTCCGGCAGTTTAACCGGAGGTTCTCTTCTGTTCTATTTGAATATTTACATCTAGTCACACATTTATTCGCTCTGTAACTTCTCTGCTTCTTTTGCAAGAGTATCCATAATACCTGTAACATGGGCAATACTTTGTAAATTGGTATTGCAGACAGCCAAAGTCTCATTGGCACCATCCATTACCTTCTGTGTTACCGCATATACATTGTCAATTCCCAGTTCAATCTGTTTATTTTCTTCCATAACCACATCTACTGTTTCTTTTAATGTAGAAACCTGATCAACAATGCCCTGTGTACTCTTATGAATCTTTTCAAAATTAGAAGCTGTTGTATCCACGTACTGGTTCTGTAAGCGGCTGCTTTCCAATAATGTCTCAACAGATGCTGTCATATCTTCAATTGATTTTACAATTGTCTCAATAATCTCATTAATTTCACCGGTAGCATTATTGGTCTGTGCAGAAAGATTAGAAATCTCTGTTGCTACAACTGAAAATCCTCTTCCGGCTTCACCAGCCCTGGCAGCTTCAATACTTGCATTTAATGCAAGGAGACCTGTCTGGCTCGCAACGTTACTGATGAGTCCCATAATATCCTGCATCTTGCCTGCATACTCTTTTAACTCGGTCATCTTCTCTGCAACCTGTGCATTAGAAACTTCGGATGTTTTTACCTGATCTAAAAGATCTTTCATGACCTTATTTCCTTCGATCAGATTCTCTTCTGCACTCTGCACTTCTTCTGTAATAGAACTTACAGTTTTCTCTACACCCTGAATATATGTATTAATCTTCTCCGTATTCTTCTTCTGAATCTCAATCGCACCAACAGACTGGTTCGCGCCTTCTGTAACGCTCTCCATCTCATTCTGTGTCGCACTGATAGCCTCTTTCAGACTTTCAGTCTCTGTTACCGCATCCGCAATATTATCCGTAATGGATGATGCTACATCCAGTGTTGTTTGTAAAAGAGTTTCTGACTGCTGTTTTTCTTTATCTGCCTTATCAACATTTGCCTGATTAATTCCATTAATCTTTTTAATCGCCATGATTACAAAGGCAACCGTTAAAATAAGACAAGCAAGTATAATTTCTGCATTTGTAAGCGCCGCTCCCGTTAATTTTCCCTGTGTCAGGAGAATCACAATGCGGACTAAATTTACCAAAATCGCATATGTTCCTAAAATATACAAAAGTTTCATATCAATGTATACCATCAGGATTACAAACGCTACAATCACATAACAAAAAGCAAGATCTGTCGATGTCGTCATCATTACATATGTATATAATAAAGCAAATCCCACTCCCGATGTATAACGTACCAGCGCAGAATCCTTTTGCTTAAGATACATTACAATTGAAATAATACTCGGTAGTACGCATAACGCCACAATAATCATGTATGAGCCAATACTTCTGCTCTCTTTCAATACTTCAATCAAATAAGCCACAGCCAGCACAACATTCATAATGGTAATACCAATTAATGCTGTTTTATTCATACTCTGTGCCGCATTAGACTTTACAGATAAATCTAAACTTGTCTTCTGCATCCTGCTACCATCCCTTCTTT
>CAZHGE010000102.1:0-8414 GCA_964531805.1 uncultured Lachnospiraceae bacterium | reverse complement strand
TGGTAAGATTCAGTTGTATGCCGGTAACTATGACTTCTGGTATGAATCCAGTCAGCTTTTAATTAAGCAGATGAAAGAAGCGAATAAGAAAAAAGAAGAGAAGATTAAGGAATTACAGGAATTCATCTCCCGTTTCTCTGCTAACGCTTCAAAATCAAAGCAGGCAACCTCCAGAAAACGTGCTTTGGAAAAAATTGAGCTGGATACCATTAAACCATCCAGCAGAAAATATCCTTACATTGATTTCAGACCGGAACGTGAAATTGGTAACGAAGTTCTGACAGTGGAAGGAATCAGCAAGACCATCAATGGAGAAAAGGTTTTAGATAATATTTCCTTTATCGTAGGTCACGATGATAAGATTGCATTTGTGGGAAGCAACGAAATTGCTAAGACTACATTGTTCAAGATTTTAGTAGGTGAAATGGAGCCGGATGAAGGAACCTACAAATGGGGTGTAACCACTTCTCAGGCATATTTCCCGAAGGATAATACAGAGGAATTTAATAACGATTACACCATTACCGAATGGCTCACAGGCTATTCTCCGGTAAAAGATGTTACCTATGTACGTGGTTTCTTAGGAAGAATGTTATTTGCCGGTGAAGATGGTGTGAAGAAGGTTAAGGTATTATCTGGTGGTGAAAAGGTTCGTTGTCTTTTGTCCAAGATGATGATTTCCGGTGCGAATTGTCTGATTTTTGATGAACCAACTAACCACTTAGATATGGAATCCATTACGGCATTAAATGAAGGTATGATTAAGTTCAAAGGTGTGGAATTGTTCTCATGCCATGACCATCAGGTAGTTCAGACAACAGCAAACCGTATTATGGAAATTCTTCCGGACGGAACATTGATTGATAAGATTACAACTTACGACGAGTATTTGGAAAGTGATGAAATGGCTAGAAAACGTACTGTTTACAATGCGGATATGGCTAAGAGTGAAGATGCGGACTAAGAATACAGATAATGTTTTGTTCGCAGCAGTTGTTTTATAATGAATATTAAAATGGAGAAGAGCATGAATTTGTACGAAAAAAATTGCGTAGACTTACATGTGCATTCTAATAAATCAGACGGAAGTTTATCTCCGTCTGATTTAGTTTTAGAAGCAAAGAAAAAAGGATTAAAAGCTTTTGCATTAACCGATCATGATACTGTGGATGGAATCGATGAAGCAATGGCGGCTTCGGAAAACTCCGGAGTAACAGTAATTCCGGGAATTGAATTGTCCACAGAGTATGAAGGAAAGGATATTCATATTGTTGGGCTTTTGATTGATAAGGAACAGCCGGCATTCCAGGATAAGATACAGGAATTCGTAGATTCCCGTATCCAGCGTAATCGTAAGATGTGTCAGAAACTGACAGAGGCAGGATGTCCCCTTACTTATGAAGAACTGGTGGACGAATTTCCGGGAGCAGTCATTACCCGTGCCCATTATGCCCAGATTCTGTTAAAAAAAGGCTATACGAAGTCGCTGAAGGAAGCTTTTGAGCGTTATATCGGAGATAGAGGTCCTTGTTTTATCCCACGAGAAAAGATTACACCGGAGGATGGGGTAAAATTGATTTTAAGTGCAAAAGGAATTCCGGTATTAGCCCATCCTTTATTATATGGAATGGGAAAAGAACGTTTGCAGATTCTGGTTGACCGTTTAAAGGATGCCGGACTGGAAGCAATAGAAGCGGTTTACTGTACTTATAGCCCATCTGAGGAAACGCAGATGAGAGAGTTTGCAAAGAAAAACGGACTTCTCATCAGTGGTGGTTCTGATTTTCACGGAAATGCAAAGCCTGGACTTGAAATGGGAACCGGATATGGGAAATTGTATGTTTCTGAGGAAATTTTGGATGAACTGGTGATGCGGAAGTTGGAGATGTTTTCCAAATAATATAGTAACGTTACAAAATGAGGAATAATTTGGATGAAAAAGATTTTATTTACCGATTTAGATGGTACTTTATTGAATAAGGAATCCCGTGTAGTGGGAGAAATGAGACAGGCGTTAGTCGATATGTGTAAGGCAGGTCATGTACTGGTGCTTTCTTCCGGCAGACCGCTTGATAGTATTTTGGAAGTAATGAAAGATGCCGGACTTGATTTTCCGGGAATGTATGTGATTGCCAATAATGGGACACTGATTTATGACTGTGATAATAAGAAGTCTTTGTTGGAACTGCGTGTGTCTTATAAAGATGTAACCGCCATTTGGGAACTGGCAAAAGAGAACGGAATCCATGTACAGACCTATACGGATACGCATATTATAAGTGCAGAAGAAGATGAAGAGGTGCAGTATTACCGTAGACGTATTCACCTGCCATTATTGCTGGCTGATAATCCAGTGACTGTATTGGATAAGGAGCCATACAAAGTATTATGTATTGATTTGGAAGATCACAACCGGATTGCAGCCTTTCAGAAAAAACTACATGAGCAGTTCAGTGACCGTTTACAAACTGTATTTTCCAATCCGATGTATCTTGAGATTTTTGCAAAGGAAGCAGGCAAAGGAAATGGGCTTCGCTTTTTATGCGATTATTTGAACATACCAGTGGAGAACTCCATTGCAGCTGGTGATGCTCAGAATGATATTTCCATGTTAGAGGCAGCAGGACTCTCTGTTGCCATGTGTAATGGGGATGAAGATATCAAGGCAATGGCAGATGTTGTGACCAAGCGTGATAACCATGAATGCGGTCTTGCGGACGTGGTGTATGAGTTTATTTTGTAATAAAAGTCAAACACGCATATGCGAGTTTTGAAAATCCGCATATGCGTGTTTTGATGTAAATAAAAAGTATTCTATTGTATAGACTGTTTTAATGGAACAATTTCTAAAGTATATCCCAATGGAATTAATACTTTTATAAGGGTATCAATTTGTGGGGTTGATTTCATACTTTCCATTCTTGCGATAGCAGGTTGCTTGACACCGCTTAATTCTGCAAGTTCCCGTTGTGACAAACCTTTTGCTTCTCTAGCTTCAATCATTTTTCCTATGAGAGAAACTTCAAAATTAATTTGTTCACGTTCTTCAGGACTTACATATGAATCGTCATTATACATTTCATCAAATGTCCGGTATTTTTCCATGTCAATTCCCATTCCTTTCAATCCAATCCTTTACATTTCTCATTGCTGTTTCAATTTCTTTTCGTGGTGTTTTTTGTGACTTCTTCATAAAATGGTGTACTAACACAAATTTATTATCTTTCCAATAAAAGAAAAATATACGGTTGCTTAATGGACGTAGTTCCCATAAGTTTCCCTCAATGTGTTTTACGATTGGTTTACCGATTCTTGTTCCATACTCTTGAAGTGCTTTAATATATGCAAAGATTTTATTTTTGTTAATTTTTGCATTTTTATCTGTTGGTGAATTTTTTACTAAGTGTTCGATGTAATCACGGACTTCTGAATTGCCGTTTACATCTTCATAAAATTCAACAGTGTACAATAGTGACCTCCTTTTGTAATTACATGATAACATATTAGTTATCGCATGAAAATAACAATTTTATAAAAAAAATATTAATTCTCACATTTAGGGTTGAAAATGCCTAAATGTGAGATATAATATATCAGAGACAGGAAAAACACATAACGCGTTTTTTTTTGCGGATAAATTAGCACTCGTTTCGCAAGAGTGCTAACAAACATAAAATCATAAGGAGGCATAGTTATGAAATTAGTACCATTAGGAGACAGAGTTGTAATTAAACAGTTAGTTGCAGAAGAGACTACCAAATCCGGAATCGTGATTCCGGGACAGAATAAGGAAAAACCACAGCAGGCAGAAGTTGTAGCAGTAGGACCGGGCGGAATGGTTGACGGAAAAGAAGTAAAGATGGAAGTCAAAGTTGGTGACCAGGTTATTTACTCAAAATACTCAGGAACAGAAGTGAAATTAGATGACGAAGAACTTATCATTGTAAAACAGTCAGATATTTTAGCAGTAATTGAAGCATAATTTTAGGAGGCATTAAATCATGGCAAAGGAAATCAAATACGGAGCAGAAGCCCGCAGCGCATTAGAAGCAGGTGTGAATAAACTTGCAGATACAGTAAGAGTAACAATCGGACCAAAAGGAAGAAATGTTGTATTAGACAAATCCTTTGGTGCACCATTGATTACAAACGATGGTGTTACAATCGCTAAAGAAATTGAATTAGAAGATGCATTCGAAAACATGGGTGCACAGCTTGTAAAAGAAGTTGCTACAAAGACAAATGACGTAGCTGGTGATGGTACTACAACAGCTACTGTTTTAGCACAGGCAATGATCCACGAAGGAATCAAAAACCTTGCAGCAGGTGCTAACCCAATTATCTTAAGAAAGGGTATGAAAAAAGCAACAGACGCAGCTGTAGAAGCAATCGCAGATATGAGCTCTACTATCCAGGGTAAAGAGCACATTGCAAGAGTTGCAGCAATCTCAGCTGGTGATGATGAAGTAGGACAGTTAGTTGCAGATGCAATGGAAAAAGTTTCTAACGATGGTGTTATCACAATTGAAGAATCTAAGACCATGCAGACAGAACTTGATTTAGTAGAAGGTATGCAGTTTGACCGTGGATACATTTCCGCTTACATGGCAACTGATATGGAAAAAATGGAAGCAGTTTTAGACAATCCATACATCCTTATTACAGATAAGAAAATCAGTAACATTCAGGAAATCCTTCCTGTATTAGAGCAGATCGTTCAGTCCGGTGCAAAATTACTTATTATTGCAGAAGATGTAGAAGGCGAAGCATTAACAACACTTATCGTAAATAAATTACGTGGTACATTCAATGTAGTAGCAGTGAAAGCACCGGGTTATGGTGACAGAAGAAAAGCAATGCTTGAAGATATTGCAATTTTAACTGGCGGTCAGGTAATCTCTGAAGAAGTTGGTCTTGATTTAAAAGAAGCAACATTAGATATGTTAGGACGTGCAAAATCTGTTAAGATCCAGAAGGAAAATACCGTTATTGTAGAAGGTGCTGGTAACAAAGCGGCTATCGACGGACGTGTAGGACAAATCAAGAAACAGATTGAAGAAACAACATCTGATTTCGATAGAGAAAAATTACAGGAAAGACTTGCTAAGTTAGCAGGTGGTGTTGCGGTTATCCGTGTAGGTGCTGCAACAGAAACTGAAATGAAGGAAGCAAAACTCCGATTAGAAGATGCTTTGGCAGCAACAAGAGCAGCAGTGGAAGAAGGTATCATCTCAGGTGGTGGTTCTGCTTACATCCATGCTTCTAAGAAAGTGGCTGAACTTGCTTCAACATTACAGGGTGATGAAAAGACAGGTGCCCAGATCGTATTAAAAGCATTAGAAGCTCCTTTATTCCACATCGCAGCAAACGCAGGATTAGAAGGTTCTGTTATCATCAACAAGGTAAGAGAATCAGAAGTTGGTGTAGGATTTGATGCGTTAAAAGAAGAATATGTAAACATGATTGATGCAGGTATTCTTGATCCTGCTAAGGTTACAAGAAGTGCATTACAGAATGCTACTTCTGTAGCAGCTACATTACTTACAACAGAATCTGTTGTAGCAAATATCAAAGAAGACGTTCCTCCAATGCCAGCAGGCGGCGGAATGGGCGGTATGATGTAATCTAGTGCCTGTATTACAGTTATAGAGATAACTTGCTGTTTTAGAGTTATGTTAACAAAATTTACCTACTAATACTAATAATAGAGTGAGTTTAGTAGGTATTTTGAAAGATTTTCATAAGAAAATAGAACTAAATATAATAAAATCAATAGAGAAATACCTACTAAATGTATAGGAAAGTACATCTAGTAGGTATTTTTGCATTTTTTTACAATGATTGATACCTACTAAAAGTTATGAAAACGAGAAAGGGTAGGCAAGCGTATACATAATATTTTAAGAATAAAATAATAGAGTTAGTCTGTATTTAGTAGTATACTTACAAAATGAATAGGTTGAGATGTGTAAAGGAGGAGAGTGTGACATGGGTGGATTTTTTGCAATAATATTAGGTATTACGGTGATACTTTTACCATTTGTATTAATTGCTTTGGATATTGTCTTTATTGTAAAAAAGAAGGAAAAGGCATGGTTTGAAGTAGTGGCATTTTTGCTCGGAATTGCCTATATGTTTAATGCCTATATGTTATGGGATTTGCCGGATTACGATAGTCCGTTGAATGTATATGGGACAACTAATACCCATGAACCTGTGAATATATATTATATTGGTTCGCTGCTTTTATTTTCTTTATGTGGATTTGGAAGTTATCTTTTTTTAAAATATACAAAAAAGAAACTGTCGCCGATAATAGAAGCATTTTTACTGGCTGGGCTATATATTAGTTTAGTATTAAGTGGTGTTTTTCTTGTTCAGATATTAGGAGGGGCAAGACCGCAGGGAATTGAACGGAAAATATTGTTAGGGGATGAAGCAGCAGAAGGAATGTTTTCATTTTCACTGGCACCTAGTGATTATTTGATTATTTTATGCCTTTGTGTGGTTCCGGTTATTTTTATTATACATAGCATACGATTGTTAGTACATTTGATAAAAGAAAAAGCAGCTGCACAGGAGAATATCGTGTATGATAATTCGTTGTTAAAATGCGTCAATACTTTCTTTTGCAGGGGAGCAAAGGTGTTTTGGCTGGCGATACCTGCCATGCTTCCGGTGTTGGCAGTTTTATCATTCATTTTAATTTTGTTCGGGCAGAGGCCGGACAGCGTGATTTTAGCATTTACTAAGACCAGTGACTGGATTTTGTCGGGAGAAATATCACCGCCGCCGGTGGCTTATGATACCCATTATTTATGTACAGTATCCCTGCGTGGGCATAAAAAATTAGTAAAGCCCATAAGATTTGGATTAAGACGCGGTGAAAAGATTGTAGTAAACAGACAGTTATGTGTGGCGAATGCTTTCGAGCAGTTGATCGAAGAACGTATGCCAGGATTCCATAGGGCAGTCAGAAACTTTTATGATACTTATGGATATCCGATTTCAAAACATATTAATAGTGCTTGGTCGGCAGATGTGGTGTACCTTTTGATGAAACCATTGGAATGGGTATTTGTTTTTGTGCTGTATTTGTTCGATGCAAAGCCGGAGGATAGGATTAGTAGGCAATATTTGCCGGGAGTAAAAAAGTAAATGATAGGAAAGTGAGAAAACAAACAATGAAGAAAAGACTTATAAGAGTAAGCATGATAATGGCAATGCTGGCATTAAGTGCTTGTGGAAATAATGAAATTGCGACATTAGAAAATGAAGAAACTTTGTTAACAGAAAAGAATGAAATAGATGTAGATGAGGCACAGGGTGTTTTGGATGAATCTGATACCCAGACGGAAGAAAAATGGGCTAAGATTCCTATGGTTATGGTAGAAGGTCAATTATATTACGCTACCGGAAAAGAAAGCACCGTAGAAGCACGATGCGGTGTAATGGATGGTGAAATCATTTCATCAGTAGACGGAAGTGAAACACCAACAGAAAATAACCAGTCTAATTTCGGATCCGGCTATGGCTATCAGTATGGAGTGGAAGGAACTATTGAAGTACAGATGGAAGACGGTAAGTGGTATGTATATGAGGCAGAACAAGAAAATATAGAAACTGAAGAAGCCCCTGCTTCCATTCGGGTGGAAAATCCATCATGGGATTATTATACTGCGGAAAGTGTTGTGTCAGGTACAAAGCCATACACATTGCAATTGGTAGAAGAGAGTGCAAATGAAATTATAGATACGGAAGAATGGCGTGCAGAACATGAATTATATTATGATCCAAAGGATGTGGAAGGGAATCGTCTGGCATTGATTGAAAGCGGTGGTACATTGGTAAATATTTTTGAGGATGGAACCTGTATTGCGGGACTGGATTTTACGGATTATATGTATGCACCGGATTTGGTAGAGGCAGATAAGGAATATGTGGATGAAACCGTACATGATGCTAAGATCGTAAATGGGATTTTATATGTTTCTATTTTTCATTATACATATGCCGCTTCCGCACCTTCCAATGCGTATATTGTGGCAATCAGTTTGGAAGATTATAGTGTGATTTGGAAAAGCAAGCCGCTAGTATGCAATTCACTGAATTTTGAAATAGTGGATGATATCATTTTCTGCGGATATGGTTTTACGGCAGAAGCAGATTATCTTTATCAACTTGACTGTATAACAGGATGTGTATTAGATAAGACAGAATTAAAAAGCAAGCCGGATTACATTATTCACGTAGATAACACATTGTATGTACGAACATATAACACGGATTATGAGTTTGAGATATTAAAATAGAAAGTATTATGAAGGGAATTATTTTGTATACAGAATAATTCCTTTTAATTGTATCAGCATAAAAATAAACCACCTGCTATGCAGGTGTGTCCACGGACAGCT
>CAZHGE010000101.1:0-8484 GCA_964531805.1 uncultured Lachnospiraceae bacterium | reverse complement strand
TCTTTATATTGTATATTAAATAGTTTATAATAACAACCTAAAATACTCATTTAATGCGAATAATTTTATGGCTGGAGTTTTTACATCTATTGAATTTATAAGTCATGTATGGAACAATTTCTCCAAGCCAAAAAAAGGTTCCCGATTTACGTATAAAGCACGACCTTTTTCCAAGAGCTGTCCCATGGTCACGGCAAATGTCGTCTGTAGGCTCCGCTTTACCGGAGAATAAAACCCTGTTACATGTAATCCCTGCCTTCTCATAATGTGGGCAGCCTTTCCCGGTTATTTTGCAAGCAGAGAGAGTAACTCTTTTAGCAGCGTTTCACAGGACTGATATTTCCATAGAGCTCCCTTCTCCTTCCGCTCAAAATCCGGTGACTGTTGTAAAATAAAAACCTTGTCCACCTTCCCAATATCTAACTCTGTGGAATAGAGCTTTTCTGATAAAAGCAATACCTCTATCTCCTGCCGCTGACAGAAATCTTTTACTTTTTCTATGTTAGAAAAGAAACGGGCCTGAAAAGGAAAGGCTTCTTTCCTGTTTATATACTCTACTAATTTGGATGCGTATGCTTCTTCTGTATCGCACACGGCTAAAATATGATTCATAGATAAGTTCCTCCTGTTGATATGAGCACTCCTATAAAAATAGGTCCTGCTAAATGAATGGTGTGTTTATGTTGTAATGCTTTGGATTTAATAAAAATGAAGTCTTTAAAAAGAATGCAAAATGAAATAAGAACTGCAATAAAAAATCCAGATAAAATAGATGTAATATATTGATTCTGTTCCAGATACAAACCGATCATAAAAAGGCACTTAACATCTCCTGCCCCTAGCACTCCTGCTGCAAAAAATGGAAATAAGATGACAACTACTGCTACTGCCTGTATAAACTGACCGAACGGTTGACCGGTCGTAATCAGACCAATTATGCTTCCTAAACCAATCAGCCAGTTGGGAATAATCCCTTTTGTCATATCCGTATAAACAGAAATAAGTAAAATAACATATAATACGGCTACAATTACTTTCACCTCCTCTTTGGAATTTGTAGTGCGAGTATACTTGAATTTGGTATATCATGTCCACTGTTTTTACCCAATGATGCTTTTTTTGACCTGAAATTACAAAATAGAACACAAACGGATTCCATATAACAAAATCACTCCCGGCGCACCAAAAACAGCTCCTGTACATACAGTATAGGGATTGATCCCTACTTCACAGGAAATGTTCTGCCACAGAAAAATCTGATTGATTACATAAAATCCTATGGTGCTCATAACACCTCGTAAAATCAGGTTTAATAACCATTCGGACTGTTTTTTCAAGGCTAATACCAGCAATAAAACTGCCACTAAAATTACCCCCATAATAGCCCATCCTTCTTTTTCCATCTCATACACTCCTATTTTTGCTTGTTTCATTTTATGTATCAAAACAGGGTTGTATGACAAATTATTTTTGGTATTTGAGTATATTTTTTCCAATGCTGACTATACTTTTTAGTAAAGAAAAATGTTCATTCAGTTAAGAGAGGTTTTAATATATGAGATTTTTTTTCCGAGAACAAAAAAAACCGGAGATAAAAGAAGTCCCCAAGACAGAGCGTCAACTGCTTCTTGAGGACCTTGAAAAAACAAAATGTGAATTGGATACCGCTTATCGTGGCTTTGATTACGTAACCGATCCAGATCTGATCGATTGCTATATCTATGATATTAATGCCATCTTAAAACGGTATAAATATTTGCTGGAGATGGTTGATGAACTAAATAAGGAAACCGAAACCGTTTCTTATCCATCAGACGCGAAATCCGCGGCTACTGCTCTCCTGGGCTAAACTTTCATTTAATGAATGTTTCCCATATGTCAGACCTGCCACAACCGTCTGTGCATGTCCCATAACCGGAGCACTTTTATCCTGCGAAACAATCTGTGCATACGCATCACGTAATGAAATCAGATTATCTCTTACGGAAATCAAAGGCTCCTTTTTTTTCTCTAAAATCCCTTCCCGAAGGGATTTTTTCATGGAAAGATAAATACGGTGCAGTACCGTTGCCAGATCATATTCAAAATGTAAGTTTGCTATCATTTCTTCGATACAGCGTTTTGCAAAATCTACCTGTATTTTCGCATCCTGTACATTATCTTCTTCCAACAAACGGATACTTTCCTTTACATATACAAGAGCAATGTCATATAAAATGACGATCAGTTCTGATGAATTTGCCTGTGAAATTTTTCGTGTAAATTCTTTTTTCTGGTCTGCTGTCATCTAATATCCACTCTTTCTAAATACCGGCAGCCATAAGGCTGCCGGCACTTTTATCAACTATTTTACTGTAATAACTGAAGCATCTGGGAAGGACGTTCATTTGCCTGCGCCAGCATAGATGTTGCTGCCTGTGTTACTACCTGCATATTTGTATACTCTGTCATTTCTTCCGCCATATCAGTATCCATAATACGGGAGTAAGCAGATGTAATGTTTTCTTCAGATGTTGCCAGGCTGGTCTGTGTATGTTCCAAACGGTTCTGATATGCACCCATGCGGGAGCGCATTTGGGAAATATAAGAAATTCCATTCTTAATTTCATCAATTGCCTTATTTGCACCTTCTACCGTGGATACATCCGTTTTTTTGATTCCGATATTTAATAAAGACACCTCTGGAATCCGAATATCAATGGTCTGTCCTTCATTTGCACCTATCTGTAAAGTCATAGGACCCATGCTGGTTAATTCCATCGTAATATTAATATCATTTCCGTTTGCATTCCATCCGTCTTCTAAACCAATGCGGATCTCGTAATCTTTTTCACCCTTTAGAATCAACTGTTCTGTATCACCTGTTACCGTAACTGGAGTAGATACTGGAGGATTTACATCGGTTCTTGTTACAACAGCTGTTGTGCCTGGTGTAACTGTATCATCTGCTTCAAAAGTAAGACCGGTTAATTCAAAAGAATAATTTCCTGGATCTACTGTGTCAGAAAAATAATTCACTTTGATTTCTGTTGTATCTGTATATCCCTTTAAATCAAATGTTCCATCAAATAATTTTCTTCCGTTGTACTCGGTTGTTTCACCTATTCTGGCGATTTCATCCTTTAACTGTGCTACTTCTGCCTGAATTGTTAGTCTATCTTCATCTGTAATACTTCCTGTAGCGGATTTGATAGAAAGTTCATTCATTCTCTGAAGCATATCATGTACTTCTGATAATGCTCCATCAGAAATTTCTAAAACTGAAACACCATCTAATGCATCCTGTTCTGCCACTTCTAATCCTCTAATTTGGGCATTCATACGACGAGCAATCGCAAGACCTGCTGCATTATCCTTGGCATGATTAATCTTATAACCGGAAGAAAGTCTTTCTAAAGACGCTGTTAAACGATTATCGCTCATTTTTAATGAATTGTTTGCTACTATTGCTGATGCATTATAATTAATTTTTAAACTCATGTAAATCTCCTTTTATGTAAAATCCCGCATTCCTTTAAGAAACATTTTTGCGATCTGATACAACTGTTTTGCTGCAACAGTTTCATTACTATTATCGACATTTTGGTCGGAAAACGTTAGCAGATTCCAATCTTTTCTTCCCTGTGCATGTGCATTTACATAACGGGTATCCCCGATTTCCATTCCACTTGCCTTAAAGGATTCCAGAATTTTCTCTCCTGCTGCCTGTAATCTTTCCCTGCCCATTTCACTATCTGCAATAAAATAACTGTCTATCCGGTTTGCACTGATTTTAAATTTCGCACCCGCTTTTCCAAAATAAGTAGTATTCATGGTAATGCTCACTGTACCTTTTTCTTCTGCATCATGCATAAGAGTCAGGTTAATAGAAGTCATTTCTCCTCCTATTTCCATCGGGATTTCATAATTTTCGTTTCTGCGCATGGTACTCATAACAGAAAGCTGCTTATAATTCATATACATTTCCTTGATTTCATCCCTTGTATAGGATAATTCAGAAACCGCTTCGTTTATGGTATCCTGCATTCGCATTTCCCATTTTTCCAATATCTCCTGGGCAGAATCATAATCATTAAAGTTCTCTATGATATCCTGCTGCATAGAATCCAGTACATCCGATCCTTTTTTATTTCCATTTACGGTATCCATCTTCTGTGTGGCTTCTTTTGCTGCTTTTATTACCTGTCCCTTATCTGTTAAAACAGCATTCACTGCTAAAAGATTCTCCATTGTAAAAGAAATTCCCTGCTGTTTCATTACATCTAAAACAACATCTTCTACCTGGGCTGCCTTGTTTTGATCCTGTCTGTATTCGCGAAGAAGGTCCTTTGCCATTTCTTCTGATAAGACTTCACTCTCTGTCTGGCTCAGACCATCCTTTAACTGCTCTAAAGTCATCTGGTCATTGATCGACATCTGCTGCAATGCTTCTACATTCATATCACGGTATACCGCATGAGCTTCTCTTACCTCTTTGATTCCTTTTTCAATCTGCCCGGAAATGGATTTTCCTTTTTCTACTGTTTCGCTTACCGTTCCAAAGGAATCGTCTACAGAATAGTCCATTCTACCCGCTCTGCGATTCCGGGCTGCGGTAAGCAGATTGCCAAGTGTCAGATCCGCGCCCTGTGCCATCAAACTTCCAATTACCGCTCCGTCTGACTTTTCAATTTGATGGAATAAACGGTAAACACCGATGTAGGCTTCTCTTTCACTCTCTGAAATCTGCCCGTTTTTCTCCAGTTCATAAAGAAAACGGGAATACTTTGTTATTTCTTCTTCCGGTGTATGGTCTAACTGGTTTAAGTAATTTTCCAGTTCTTCTAATTCCATGGTCAACGGATTCACACCATCACGAATCATCGATAAGGTCTTCTGCGGTGTCATGCTCTTGATTACATCTTCCACCTGTAAATACACTTCTTTTACATCACTTATTGCTTCTTGTGTAATCTGCATGCTGTTATAGCCTAAAATACGGACTGCTTTTTTGTTATCCTCTGTTAATTCCAGTCCCATATCCTGTAAAATATCATCAACATTTCGGAATGCCTTTTTAATGGAATCCCCCATATCCGCTCTTGGCGCTGTCATCAATGTCTCATAGGATGCACCTGCCGCCTCGTACTGAGCGCGAAGTGCTACACCTTCTGTATGTACAACAGATAAAGAAACGGATTTTTGATAGGTAATTCTTCCAATGACTGCTGCCGGTAAAAACGGCAGATCCTGTAAAGTATTCTGTGTTTGTGTAAATAAATCCGCTTTTGCATAAACTCCTTCTGAGTTTTCACCGCCAAAGAACTGTGCCGATATCTTTTCTTCCTGCTGTTTTAACAAATCAACCAATTCGGATAAAGGTGCCGTATCAATGGCATAATCGGATTTTAACAATTTAATATTGGCATCAATTGTCATGCGCAGCTGCACTTCTGCAAGCTGTCTTGATGCTGTCACATATTTTTCCTGTGAGAAATTAATTTCTATACTTGCACTTACCTGTGTATAAGAAGCCGCTCCTCTTCCAGAAGACTGCTGTGTAACTACGGATGCCGCCGCATGAATCTGCATCTGTGCTGCATACAAATTACGCAGGTTAAGTTCTTTTCCATTTGCTAAGGTATCTTTTATTGCTTCTTCTGTAATAGCATTTGCTTCTTCTGTATAACGGACTGCCTTTTCATATATCGTTTCCTGTGAACCAATCAGACTTCCTTCGGATGCTTCTTTTCCCTCTAAAAGAGCATTTACACCCGCCTGAATTACCATTTTTTCATCCAATGGTATAGAAATGGAGTTCAATGTACTGAGTGCGCTCATAGTCTCCTGTGTCACAGGGATTCCTCTCTGCATCAGCCATTTTGCCTGTTCTAAAGACTGTTCTTTTGTCTGATTACCAAGATCCATTTTAGCAACGGCTTTTTCCAACTGTGGCTGCATGGCTGCCCAGTCAATGGTATCTGCTTTTTTTGCAAAATAGCCCGGCATCTCCTGCGCATAATAACCTTTAGACTGCTTACTGCCATCTCCGGATGCACTGAAACTGGAGCGGTACATATTTTCCACAGACGGTTCCATATGATTTTCCACCATATATTTTTTGCTGGCTTCATCATAAGAAGAAACACTGGAAGCCTTATCCAAAGACTCTTTTATAGAGTTTACGTTTTCTTCATTTACCGGCATATTGGCATTACGAAGTGCACGTTCTACTTCCTTTGCAAGACCAGCGTCTCCCAAAACTTCTTTCAATTGCTCCGGCTTCATATCGTCATTATAGCCTGCTACCACGTGACCGGATTTTGCCATTTCTGCCTTAATATGATCCACAATAGTCACATACTGCTCCGGATCTATTTTGGACGGATCAAATCCATCCTCCATCATTGTATTAAAATCCTCTGTAGACAAAATATTAGACATTACTGTCATATAGTCTCTCTGCACACTGATATCCACCTGCGCATCAAAACTCTGCATAACATCTTTGATGGATCTTCCGTGATCCCCATAAGCGTTGTTATCCATAACATTTCCAGAAATGTCCAATGCATAAGCACCCTGTGTCTGCTGTCCTTTATAAAAACAAGGTGCTTCATATGTAGTTGTCACTTTGTCCATAGCAGGATTCTGATTCCATGTATCAAACGTAATCTTCATAATCAGTCTCCATTTGTATAAAAAATAAAAGATGAATGAAAAATTTCCATTCACCTTTTATTTCGGTAAAATTATGAATTTTCTTAACCTTATACGCTAATCTCCTAGATTTCAAATACAGCAGATGCAAATGGTGGAAGATCAAATGTAATCTTGTATGGTAAATAGTCACATTCCTCTTTTACAGGCGTGATTTCCTTTGGAATCTCTCCACCATTACCGCCAAATCTTACATCATCACTGTTTAAGATCAGCTTACATTTCTTTCTTCCCGGAACACCTAACTCAAAGCCTTCACGCTTAATAGGTGTCATATTCATAACAAACAATAATTTCTTCTTGCCATCTTTACTCTTGCGAATAAAGCTGTAAATACTTCTGTCACAATCATCACAATTTACCCACTGGAAGCCTGCCCAGTCATGATCAATCTGGTGCATAGCCGGATTCTTGCGGTATAAACTTAAGAGCTCTTTCATGTATTCATACATACCTCTGTTTAAAGGCTCCTGTAATAAGAACCAGTCAAGTTCTCTTTCTTCACTCCATTCACGCTCCTGCGCAAATTCCTGACCCATAAATAACAGCTTTTTGCCAGCGTGACCAAACATAAAGGTATATCCTGTTCTTAAGTTCGCATATTTGTCTACCTGATAGCCCGGCATCTTATTAACCATAGAACATTTTAAATGAACTACTTCGTCATGGGATAATGGTAAGATATATTTTTCTGAGTTGTTATAACTCATAGCAAATGTAAGGGCATTGTGGTTATTTCTCTTAAACAATGGATCTAATTTCATATATTCACAGAAATCGTGCATCCATCCCATATTCCATTTATAAGAGAAGCCTAAACCATCTTCTTCCACATCACCGGTTACCATCGGCCATGCTGTAGATTCTTCCGCAATCGTAAGTACTCCCGGATGAGATCCGCGTACAACAGAGTTAAAGTGTTTAAAGAATTCAATAGCATCTAAATTCTTATTTCCGCCGTACTCATTTGGCAGCCACTGTCCATCCTGCTTGCCATAATCCAGATATAACATAGAAGCAACGGCATCTACGCGAAGACCATCAATATGGAATTCTCTAATCCAGAATAGCGCGTTAGCAATCAGGAAGTTCTTTACTTCTGTTTTTGCATAGTTAAAAATCTTGGTACCCCAGTCCGGATGTTCTCCTCTTCTGGTATCTGGATGCTCAAATAAGCAGGTTCCATCAAATTCTGCAAGACCATGGGCATCCCTTGGGAAATGTGCCGGTACCCAGTCTAAAATCACACCGATATCATTATTATGTAATTTATTTACCAGATAAGCAAAATCCTCCGGTGTTCCATAACGGGATGTTGGTGCATAATAGCCAGTTACCTGATAACCCCATGATCCATCAAACGGATGCTCTGCAATCCCCATTAACTCCACATGGGTATACTTCATTTCTTTTAAATATTCCACAATACGATCTGCGAATTCACGATAGTTATAGAAACCTTCTTTTCCGTCTGGATGCTTCATCCAGGAACCAATATGGCATTCGTAAATAGAAATTGGTTCTTCTTCCCAATTTTTCTTAGCTCTCGCGGTCACCCACTTTTCGTCCGACCATTTAATCTTAGTAAGATCTGCTGTCTTAGATGCTGTTCCCGGTCTGTATTCTGCATGATTTCCAAATGGATCAGACTTATAAAGCTTACGTCCATCCGGAGTTTCAATTAAAAACTTATAAAGTTCGCCTTCTCCCAGTTCTGGAACAAATAACGCATGGATACCCCCCGGTCCCAATCTCTGCATCTGATGGGAAAATTCATTCCACTGG
>CAZHGE010000100.1:0-9380 GCA_964531805.1 uncultured Lachnospiraceae bacterium | reverse complement strand
CTGCAAGATTCTTATCCTCGGTATGATACAGAATCAAATTTTTCACTCCCAGCATGGTGGCATTTTCACAAGCCTCCTTTACTGTTGCATGGTACTTTTCATAAGGTTTAAAAATATCACGGTCACGATACAGACAAAATGCTTCATGCAAAAACCAGTCAGCATCCTTTGCATATGGATATTCACACTCGCGGTAATATTCATCCCCGATAAACGTGAACTTTTTACCATTCAAAAGATTCATGGTAAATCCATACTGCTTTGTCTTTTCTGAACAGATATCAAAAAACTGTACGTTGTAATCCATAATGCGGACTACCTCTTTATCATGTAATGGAACCAATAAAATGCGCTCTCCTACAAAGCGGAAGAATTTTTTAACAATTGTCAAACGGGATATGGTCAAAATCGTATCCACCAATTCTTCATGGCAATAAATGCGCAAGCTGCCCTCGTACTCGCCCTTATTCATCGCAGTACCAATCATACGAATCATCCAATCCACACCCAGAACATGGTCCGTGTGTTCATGACTGATAAAGATATGATGAATGTCCGTCACCTTAATCTGCGCCTTTTCAAGCTGTGTCAGAATTCCATTTCCTCCACCGGTATCCACTAAAAAGTATTCTTCTTTATTCTGAATCGCAAAACAGGTATTGTAGCATTTTGTTACAGCCGCGTTACCTGTACCAAGTATAATCAATTTTTCCATAGAATTAATCCTTTCAAAAAAACGTTTGGAACAATCCTTATTATTCCAAACGCTTTCATTACTTGTCAATATGTATTACTTGTTCACTTTATAATACTTCCAAGCAACAGTACCTAAATCCACAACTAATGCAAAAATGATACATCCTAAGAAGAAGTAGTTGAAGTTTGCCATAATATTGCAGATGTACGGTGCTGTATCTGCAAATATTGTTCCCATTGCATCATGAAATGCCGGATTGATAATGGATGGATTTGCAAGCCATGCAACAGATAAAATTACAGATAATACATCAACCACAGCTGTTACTACTAATAATCTCTTTGTATAGGTACCATCAATTAATTTCACACATTCTCTGCCAATTCCAAGAAGCCCGAAAATCACAATCAAATACCAGGTGCTCTGAATGTAACCGGTCGCAAAAATCGGAATCATAGTTCCTGTTTCCATTTCATACATACAAAGCACTTCCGGGCAAGCCAGAAAGATTGCATAAAATAATACGGTAAATCCTATCTCAAAAGCAACTCCCACTTTTGAAATTACTTCATTTTTCTTTGGAAGCTGTGGCAGCTGGTCTAAGGAATCAAACAAAGTATCCATTTTAATGCCCTTATGATACATTACACCAAACCAAACCGTTACTGCTGCAAAAGTAAGTGCAGCACCGTCAAATACCGTTGCCAATGTTTCAACAATCATATTTACAATAAACGCAATCACATCGGACATGGATACAATTTCCGGCACATTAATCATACATACGATCATCTGCGCAATCAAAAGACCAATTCCCACACATAAAAGTGCTGTTTTCATTACATATTTGTATACACCATAGTATGGTGCACCAATCAGGCAGTCTTTTCCATCCGCACTGTATTTCTCATAAAGGTCTCTTGCATCACCTAATTCATTCAATACCTCTTTTACCGTTTCTTCATCCGGTTCTTTATCCCCGCATCTTTCTTCTAACATATCTGCGATAATGGACTGTAATTCCTTCGATACGTCTTCTTTTTCTTCTTTTCTCATAAAACGCGTTGCTGCATAAATATATCTTTCAATTAATTCCTGATGTTTCATATCTCTCCTCTTTCTGCCACTCTGTGGCGCTCTCATATATTTGTTCTTTTACTTTTTACCGTCTATACGGCCTGCTTATTACTCATTTAATAACTTCTCAATGGACTCTGAAAATTTTCTCCAATGCTCTGTAATCTTCTCAAGTACAATAGTGCCATCCTCTGTAATCACATAATATTTTCTAGGCTTCGCACCATCCGTTTCCCATTCGCTCTTTAAAAGTCCCTGACCTTCCAAACGACGCATCAGCGGATACAGGGTATTCCCTTCTATGGAAATGTCTGCCTCTTCCAATACCTTCACTAAATTGTATCCATACATCGGTTCCTTTAGCTGACTTAATACCAGCATGATTAATGTTCCACGTCTGAATTCCTGGATTAAACCAGCAACTACCTCATCATGATTCATATTCCTCGCTCCTTTTTTTATTGGATTTCTCATCCTATGTAAATGATTGTCTTCACTTTGACATGAATATCCGTGTCAAGTCCTATACTGTGCGTCCACTCTATCATGTGTCATGTGTGTTACTGTGTGTCGCACACCATCTCTGTGCTCTTATAATACTGTGTCGTACACACTATGTCAATACTTTTTTCAAAAAAATTTCTTCTCACTGTCTTTACACTTGTAAAATCATTGATTTTTTTAGTCAGATACCGTATGATTGGTTTTATACTTGACAATTACGTTAATACTGTTCAAGCAACGACGCGGCACTGCCGCAAATCTTATACGATTGGGAGGCCAGCCATGGCAAAACATAATTTAACCCTAATGACCGATTTATATGAACTGACTATGATGCAGGGATATTTCAAAAATAAAGACCGCAACGAGACGGTTATTTTTGATGCTTTTTTCCGCAGCAATCCTATGAATAGCGGGTATGCAATCTGTGCAGGTTTAGATCAGGTGATTGAATATATCAAAGAACTACGCTTTGATGAAGACGACATAGCTTATTTAAAAGGACTTGGGATTTTCGAGGATGATTTTCTTGATTATTTAAGTAAATTTAAATTCTCGGGCGATATTTACGCAATTCCGGAAGGAAGCGTTATGTTTCCGAGAGAGCCTATGATTAAAATCATTGCCCCTATCATGGAAGCACAGTTGATTGAAACCGCAATTTTAAATATTATCAATCATCAGAGTCTGATTGCTACTAAAGCTGCCCGCGTATGTTACGCAGCCAAAGGTGATGGCATTATGGAATTTGGTTTAAGACGTGCCCAGGGACCGGATGCCGGAACCTATGGTGCAAGAGCTGCTGTAATTGGTGGCTGTGTAGGTACCAGCAATGTACTTGCCGGTCAGTTATTTGATGTGCCTGTAAAAGGAACTCATGCTCACAGCTGGATTATGAGTTTTCCGGATGAATATACAGCTTTTAAAACCTATGCAGAAATGTACCCAAATGCCTGTACCTTATTGGTAGACACTTATGATACGCTTAAATCAGGCGTTCCAAATGCCATCCGTGTGTTTAAAGAAATGCGCGAATCCGGTATTGAACTTACCAACTACGGTATCCGCTTAGACAGCGGTGACCTTGCTTACTTATCTAAGAAGGCCCGCAAAATGTTAGATGAAGCTGGCTTTACTAATGCTGTTATCTCTGCATCCAACGACTTGGATGAATTTTTGATTGACAGTTTAAAAGCTCAGGGAGCTGCCATTACATCATGGGGCGTTGGTACTCATTTAATTACCTCCAAGGACTGGCCATCATTTGGCGGTGTTTATAAGTTGGCTGCCATCATGAATGATAAAGGTGAATTTGTTCCAAAGATCAAATTATCAGAGAACACTGAAAAGGTTACAAACCCTGGCAATAAAACCATTTACCGTGTATACGAAAAAGAAACAGGTAAAATCAAAGCCGATCTCATCTGTCTCGTTGATGAAAATATTGCAGAGGACAAACCGCTTTTACTATTTGATCCTTCTGAACCTTGGAAAAAAACATTATTAGAGCCGGGTACCTTTACTCTTAGAGAAATGTTAGTACCTGTCTTTATCAAAGGACAGTGTGTATACCATTCTGCAAAGGTTATGGACATCCGCGCTTACTGCAAAGAAGAGTTAGATACTTTATGGGATGAAACAAAACGTCTTGTAAATCCTCATCAGATTTATGTGGATCTTTCCGCAAAACTGTATGATATCAAGATTGATCTTCTTGACCAGATGGGAAGGATTCCAAAACGCTAAACAATTGCCATTTAACAGTGCTGGCAACAGTTATGAAAGCGTCAACTAATTTTTTAATTGGCAGATTTTGAGGAATATTTTATGAAAAATGTTATGAATCCACGTCTGATGCTGATTGCCTCCATGACAATATTCGGTACATTAGGTCTCTTTGTAAGAAATATCTCCGTTTCTTCTGGAGAACTGGCGTTATATCGTGCTGTTTTAGCCGCTCTTTTGATTGCGGTATTTTTGCTAATCACAAAACAGAAAATACCGTTTACCAACATCAAAAAGGAAGTACCTCTACTTCTTGCATCAGGCGTTGCAATGGGAGTCAACTGGATTCTTTTGTTTGAAGCATATAAATACACAACTGTTTCTGTTGCAACGTTGAGCTACTATTTTGCTCCTGTTATTGTAACTGTTGTTTGTCCAATTCTATTCCGCGAAAAACTAACTACAAAACAGATTGTCTGCTTTGTAATGTCCACGCTGGGGCTTGTGATGATTACAGGCATTGGGGAAATAGGCGGTGAAAAAGACTTGATTGGCATATTGTTTGGCTTAGGTGCAGCAGTATTCTATGCCAGCGTCATTCTCATGAACAAGTTCATCAAAAACGTGGAAGGAATTCACAGAACTTTTTTGCAGTTCCTATCCGCTATTGTTATATTATCTCCATATGTTATAACGACAAGCGGCGTGACATTAGGAAATCTGAACGGAACAGGCTGGGCGAATTTGCTAATTGTTGGCCTTATTCACACAGGCGTAACATATTGTTTGTACTTTTCTTCTCTTAAAGAACTACCAGGACAAAAAGCGGCTATCCTCAGTTACATCGATCCATTGGTTGCGGTACTGATTTCTGTCACTATCTTAGGGGAAACTATGACACTGTGGCAGGCGATAGGCGGTATTTTGATTCTGGGCTTTACCCTTTGGAATGAAATCTCACCTAAAGCCAAGTGTCAGGGTGGAAAATGATGTTTTCCATGAAATGAGTAAAATTGAACGAAATAATCAGGGGACTACGCATAAAGTGCAGTCCCCCTTTACTTTGTTGTTGTTCTTTTTTACTGTTCCATCTGTCTGCCTAAAAATCCACTGGCAGACTGGATCAATTTCTGTTCCACTTCTCCCATTTTCTTCTTTGGGTCATTGTTTAATAAAATAACGGAACCAATCACATCTCCCTCACTGATAATAGGACAAATAGCTTCCTGTACAAATTCGCCGCTGTCACCTTCTGCCACCGGAATAAAACCACGCTCGCCTTTAGATGCCATCACTGCCTGACGTTTTTCAATCCTATCTTCTAATTCTGCTGAGATATTTTTAGTAATCAGATTCTTCATACCGCCCGCTACCGCAATAAACTGATCACGATCTGAAATCATGGCAATATGACCGGATACCTGTGCTAAACTTTCTGCATACTGTTTTGCAAAGGTGCTCATTTCTCCAATTGGTGAGTATTTTTTTAAGATAATCTCTCCTTCACGGTCTGTAAAAATCTCAAGTGGGTCTGCCTCACGAATTCTGAGTGTGCGACGAATTTCTTTTGGAATAACCACTCTTCCAAGATCATCTATTCTTCTCACAATACCTGTTGCTTTCATAAATTTCCTCCATTTACTATACTTTACATATCAAATACTTCTCACAATTTTTAGTTTATGATCATTTGATATACTTTCCATTTTGAAAGTAGTATCTGTAAATAGTGGAATTTTATACCTTAAAACATTTTAATTTCTATACATATAAAATTTTACGGCTTCGGAATATACCGAAGCCGCATAATAACCTATTTATACTATTCAGAATAATTTTTGCTCACATATTCTTTAATGGCTTCACTGTCCTGTGGCATTCTACATCCTACAATATGTTCACCATCATTGTTAGAACTACGGATAATACAGCCTTCTAAATCTTTTCCTTCTAATACGTCAAACCGGTCAACTGTAACAATTACATTTTCTCCTCTGGATTCTGCAAATAATTCTTCCCTTGAAGCAAAGGCAAATCCATTGGCACTGATATTCACCATTTTTCCAGAATATGATTTATCCGTTCCTTTTATTTTTATACTACAACTATTTGTTAACGGCATTCTCGGGTATTTTCTTCTGTTAAATACCTGTGGATTCTTTTCAATGATAAGACGATAATTGCCCTCTTCATTGTCTTTGGAAAGATGAATCTCTGTTTCATCCCAACTGTATAATACATTATCTACTACGATACGAAGCTGGCACAGTGCATGTTTATCTTTCTTATCAATAATATCCTGTCCTCTGTTTTCAATCTGAACATAAAGATTAGCATCTTTACGTCCAACCACTTCACCAATATATTCTGCTTTTTTACCACCGGCTGAATTCTTAAGCGCAACCGCAATCTTCATGCCCTCTTTTACGTCTTGAACGCCCATGAAGCCGCCAACACCAAGTTCTTCCATCAGGTGTCCAACAACAGTCTCAATATTAACCGCACTTCTTGCACTTTCATCGTACTTACTTAACATGGTCTTGGTAGTTTCTTCTGCATCATTGATGCTTCCCGTCATCACTTCCATGACTTCGCATACCTGCTTCATATTCTCTACCAATGTCTGGTTAGAAACTTCCACTTCTTTTACTGCACTGTCAACAACCTTGATATTCTCGCCAAGAGAAGTTGCATCATTTGTAATATCGGTAACACTCTTATTTACATGTGCCACTTTATCCATACAAAGCTGGATTAATGTAACAGTCTCTTCAATGGATTCTAACATTTTACCAGAGGTTTCTTCCAAATGTCCCAAAGCTGCCATGATTCTGCTGGAAGATTCCTGTGTACCAGCACTTAAGCCACGAATTTCATCCGCTACAACCGCAAATCCCTTACCAGCTTCACCAGCTCTTGCAGCCTCAATAGAAGCATTTAACGCTAAAAGATTAGTTTTAGATGTAATTCCTTCGATAGTTCCTGTTTCTTCTTTTACATTATCAAACACTTCTTTAAACTCTTCTAAAATCGTCTCAACCTGTTTAGAGAGTTCTGCCATCTTATTAGTCGTATCTACTACTTCAACCAATTCTTCGGAACTGATATTTGCATGTTCAACAGATGCACCAATCAGACCCACAACATCTTCCATAAGGTCTGCCACATTTTTCACCTGTGCATCAATAGCGGATGTCATCTCCATGGAAGACATGGTCTTGTCATTCAATACACCATTATTATCTGACAACTCGCGCATTCCTTTTACTACGTTGGTTGCACCTTCTTTATTTTCCTCTGCTAATTCTCTTACTACAGTAACACCATCTACAATCGAATTGCTGGCATCTTTAACCTGTTCCACAGTCTGAACCACTCTTTTTAAGTTCGCTGTAATGGAACCGGTTAATGCACCATCTGATTCTACGAGATGCTTAATCGCCATATTTGTACATGCATAGCAACATAAAACAATGGCAAACTGAAGTGCACAATCAATGCTGGAAACAAATTCCATCATGCCTTTTACACGGCCTTTATATAAGTTACTGCTAATCAGAACAAACATGGTAGCCCACATCATAACTTTAATCAGCTTCGGATTCTTATACAGAATAATAATCGAGATTAATGGGAGAATGAACACATAGGATATCTCATCTAAAGAGGTCCAGGCGATTACTGCATAAAATGTTAAATACCCTAATCCCAAAATCCACTTATATCCGGAATAATTCATTCCTTTAATCTTAAGCATTAAACCACCAACTATATATTCCAGCCAGCCTATCACAGAAAAGATAATAAAATAATTTTTGCTAACTGCCCCTTCTCCCATTTTTACACCATAATAAACGGTTACAATCAGCATTAATGCAAGCCACGTCGTTCCGGCTCTTCGATTGGCTTTGGCGTTAAAATAACTCTCATCATAATTGTTCATAATTTTGTCCCTCTCTACCAAAATTTTACCTTATAATTGTTTTCATTTTACCACATTTTTCTATCTTATTCTACAGAAAACACTCTCATACATATATAAGTTACTTTCTGCATTCTTACAAAAAATCCCCCGACGTTCTTTAAAACTCCGGGGGACATACTCTCACTATTTAATATCCAATTCTGGTGGAACATCGATTTCATCCGAAACATATTTGCCATTCTTTTTGCGCTGTCTGACACATTCTGTTAAAAGATATTCAATCTGACCATTCACGGAACGAAAATCATCTTCTGCCCAGCTTGCAATTGCATCATATAATTTTTCGGATAAACGAAGGGGAACCTGTTTTTTTTCTGCCATATTAGTATAAACTTCCTGAATTTACAATTGGTTGTGCATCATGGTTACCACAAAGAACAACTAATAAGTTAGAAACCATCGCCGCCTTACGTTCTTCATCCAATTCCACAACCTGTTTTTCATTTAATCTTTCAAGTGCCATTTCCACCATTCCAACAGCACCATCAACGATCATTTTTCTTGCATCAATAATAGCAGAAGCCTGCTGTCTCTGCAACATGACAGCTGCAATTTCCGGTGCATAGGCAAGATATGTGATACGTGCTTCTAAGATTTCAAGTCCGGCACCTTTTACCTTTTCCTGAATCTGGGCACGAATACGTTCTGCTACTACTTCACTGGAACCACGGAGGCTTCCCTCGTCCGCCTGACCATCACCAGTTGTATCTACACCAACTGCTACATCATACGGATAAATACGAACAATATCACGAAGTGCACTGTCACACTGTAAGGATAAATATTCTTTATAGTTATCTACATTAAATACCGCCTGAGCAGTATCGACTACTTTCCACATAACAGCAATCCCAATTTCAATCGGATTACCTAAGCAGTCATTGATTTTCTGACGATTATTATTGAGTGTCATCACCTTCAAGGACACTTTTTTACTACTGGACTCGGTTGTAAAGTTTACATCTTCTCCTAATGACAGAGAAGTTTTTTTATGTGTGTCTACGCCGCTCTGGGCCAACTTAGTCTCTGCTGCCGGATTTACACTGACACAGAACGGATTCACATAGTAAAATCCCTCTTCGCGGAGTGTTCCAATATACTGACCAAATAAAGTAAGTACCAATGCTTCCTGTGGTTTTAAAACCTTAAGTCCTAAAAACGGAATCCAGCCAATGGCAATCCAGACAATACCCAGAATTAATAACACAGGATTCTCTGTCTTCTCGATTACTACAATTCCACTTATAAATACTACAATACCAATCAGATATTCCAATATCGTAGCTGTAAGAACTGCCATACCATTTTTCTTCTGTCCAATTTGTTTCTCTTTCATATACCAATGCTTCCTGTGGTTTTAAAACCTTAAGTCCTAAAAACGGAATCCAGCCA
>CAZHGE010000099.1:0-9641 GCA_964531805.1 uncultured Lachnospiraceae bacterium | reverse complement strand
ATATATACATGTCCTTCATAAATTAATTCCGGCATAAAACGATAGAACAGGGTCAAAAGCAGTGTGGAAATATGTGCCCCGTCCACATCCGCATCGGCCATAATAATAATCTTATCGTAACGCAGCTTGCTGATATCAAAATCATTGCCATACCCTTCCGAAAAACCGCAGTTAAAGGCATTGATCATGGTCTTAATCTCAGCATTGGCTAAAATCTTATCGATACTTGCTTTTTCTACATTTAAAATCTTACCACGAATTGGCAATATCGCCTGATACTGACGATTTCTTGCCGTCTTGGCACTACCACCAGCAGAATCACCTTCCACGATAAAAATCTCACATTTTTTCATATCACGGGATTCACAGTTTGCAAGCTTACCATTAGAGTCAAAGGAATACTTGGGCTTCGTCAAAAGATTCGTCTTAGCCTTTTCTTCACTCTTACGGATCTTAGCTGCTTTTTCCGCACAGCTGAGCACACTTTTTAACACATCCAGATTACGGTCAAAATAACGGACAATTTCTTCACCAGTTACCTTGCTGACAATCTTTGCAGCATCCTGGTTATCCAGTTTGGTCTTGGTCTGGCCTTCAAAACGTGGATCGGGATGCTTGATGGATACCACCGCAGTCATACCGTTACGAATATCCGCACCAGTAAAGTTTGCATCTTTTTCTTTTAAAATACCAATCGTTCTGGCATATGTATTCATGACCGTTGTAAACTGGGTCTTAAAACCAGTCAGATGGGTTCCTCCTTCTGCATTGTAAATATTGTTACAGAATCCCAACACATTTTCATGGAACTCGTTTACATACTGCATGGCAACTTCTACCGTAATACCTTCACTCTCACCCGTAAAATAAATCGGCTCATGAATATGCTCCTTCTGACGGTTCATATCCTTGATAAAACCAATCAATCCTTCCGGTTCATGAAATTCAATATATTCCTGTTCTTCTTTTCTCTTATCTTCAAAAACAATCGTCAAATTCGGATTCAGATAAGCGGTCTCATGAAGACGGCTCTTTACTTCATCTTCCTTAAACCATGTCTTATCAAAAATCGTATCATCCGGTAAAAAGTTGATGCAGGTACCGGTCTCTTTTGTCTTACCCACAACCGGCAGCAGGCCATCCACTAATTCGGTTGTTGGAATACCTCTTTCATAACTATCCTGATGGATGCAGCCTTTTTTCTTAACACGTACGGTCAACCGGGTGGATAACGCATTTACAACAGAAGAACCCACACCATGAAGACCACCACTTGTCTTATAAGCAGAATCATCAAATTTACCACCAGCATGAAGAGTCGTAAATACCAAACGTTCTGCGCTCATTCCTTTTTCATGCATTTCAATTGGAATACCACGTCCATTATCCTCAACTGTAGCAGAACCATCCTTTTCCAATGTCACATGAATATGTGTACAGAAACCAGCCAAATGCTCGTCCACGGAGTTGTCCACAATTTCATAAATCAAATGGTTCAAACCCTTGGTAGAAACGCTGCCGATATACATACCGGGACGTTTTCTGACTGCTTCCAATCCTTCTAAAACAGTGATACTTGACGCATCATAAGTATTATTTTTCCCCATAATACTGCTTGTAACCTCTCTTTATTTATCTGAAAACATAATTTGCTTGATTTTATCAGTTGATTATAACATGAAATTCTTTTTTAGAAAAGGAAAAAAACACTACCTGTTGTAGTGTTTTTTCATACAAAGCACAATTTTTTGTGTTTTTATTCTTTATTCGTATTAAAAGTCAATCATCACTTAAGCCTTTAAATTCTGAGTGACCGCTACTGCAATTGCTCCCGGTCCAATATGACAGGCAACACTTAAGGACAATGGATAAACCAGTTCTATTTTACATCCCGGTATTGCTTCTTCCACTTCCTTTTTAAAGGTTTCTGCCGCATTACGATCCTCTGTATACGCAATCATTAATGTCACATTCATTTGATCGAGTCCGCCAAAACGGGTCTCAATATCATTTTTAATGGCATTAATCATGATGCTCTTACCCTGGGCAGAAGTTCTTGCCTTTGCAAATGCATCCAGTTTTTCTCCCTGAATCTGCAAAACAGGCTTTAAACGAAGCAAGGTACCAAGTGCAGCTGCAGCCGGTGTGATACGTCCGCCTTTTTTCAGATAATACAGAGTATCCAACATAATATAAATACTGGAATTAAATTTGTCATCTTCAAGAATCTGTTTAATTTCAGCTGCATTCTTGCCTGAAGCTGCTAACATCTGTGCATCCACGCAAGCCTGTAACTGAGTAACGGAAATGCGCTGATTATTTACAACCTGTACTTTTTCATCATAATCATCCGCCAGCATCATAGCTGTCTGACAGGAACCGCTAAGTCCGCTGCTCATAGGAATGTGCACGATTTCATCGTATTCTTTTAAAATTTCATCCCAAAGTTTCATAACAGATTCCGGTGATGGCTGGGATGTGAATATATCTGCATTATCATTCAATTTTTTATAAAATTCTTCCTGCGAAAGATCAATATCTTCAAAATATTCTTTTCCATCAATCGTAAATGGCATAGGAAGCACAAAGATTCCTCTTTCCTTTGCCTCATTCTGTGTAATTCCACTATTACTGTCAGTTACAATCGCAACTTTACTCATTTCATCCACCTCATATTATATCAATAACATCCTCATTTTACGGGCAAGCACAGGTAAAGTCAAGTAAGCAACACAACCTTTTATTAACATGCTTTCCAATTCTTATCAAAAGTCATTTACAAAGTCTGCATTTTATCTGAAATCGAATCCACCCGCAGATTCAGATTATAAAACTGCTCTTCCCTTATGCTTTCATCTCCTGACAAAACTCGATTACAGAACGAATCTGCCAAAACCAGCATATCTTTATCGTTGTATATATCCGCAATAGCAAACCCCAGTTCACCGCTTTGTGCAATACCACTTAACTGCCCCGGGCCTCTCATTTCTAAATCTTTGTTTGCAATGTAAAAGCCATCATTAGACTGATTTAAAATATCTAAGCGTTCTTTATTTTTATCAGAAAGATTACTGCTCATAAAAATACAGTATGACTGATGTTCTCCACGTCCAACACGTCCGCGCAGCTGATGCAGCTGGGCAAGTCCGTACCGTTCTGAATTTTCCACCATCATAACGGTTGCGTTTGGCACATTAATACCAACCTCAATAACTGTAGTCGATACCAATATATCAATCTCGTGCCGTTCAAAAGCATGCATAATATTTTCTTTTTCTGCTAAAGTCATTTTTCCATGCAAGTGGGCAATGGATATTTCATTTGAAAAAATCTGTTTCAAGCGTTCCGAATAATCAATGACATTTTCCAATTCATCCATTTCTTCACTTTCCGTTACCATCGGACAAATAATATATATTTGTCTGCCCTGTTCCATTTCTTTTTGCATAAATTTATATGCCGTCGGACGATATGAATCATTTACCACACAGTTTTTAATTGGCAGTCGATTGGCTGGAAGTTCATCAATCACCGAAATAGACATATCCCCATATAAAATCAATGCAAGTGTTCTTGGAATCGGTGTCGCACTCATAACCAAAACATGGGGATTATCGCCTTTTTTACGAAGCGTTTCTCTTTGATTTACCCCAAATCGATGCTGCTCATCCGTCACAACAAGCGCAAGATTCTGATAAATTACCTTATCCTGAATTACGGCATGTGTACCAATAATGACATTATAGGTTCCATCTTCGATCCCCTGTAATGCTTCTCTTTTTACTTTTGCCGGCATGGAACCAAGCAAAAGAACAGGCCGGATACATAGTTTATACTTTCTTACCAAATCCATTAACGAACGGTAATGTTGCTCCGCTAAGACTTCTGTTGGTGCCATCAAAACACCCTGTCTGTTATTTGCTGCCACTTTTAATAAACCTAAAAAGGCAATGATTGTCTTACCACTTCCTACATCTCCCTGCAGAAGTCGATTCATAGGAATGGATTTATCCATATCATTTTCAATCTCACTCCATGCGCGATTCTGCGCTCCTGTTAATTCATAGGGAAGCGATTCTAAAAACCGCTTTGTTTCTGCAACCGGAATCAATGGACTTTCTAAAATCGTTTCCGGCCGCTCCTGTTTATTTTTCCGGATTAAATATAAAAAAGTGAAAAACTCATGAAATGCTAAACGTTTTCTAGCTTTCATAAATTCTTCCTGTGCTTTTGGCATATGCATGGAGCAGAGTGTTTCACTAATGGCTGGCAGTTCCATTTCTCTTAACTGTTCCTCAGAAAGATAGTCAAACACCGGTTCTAACTGTTCCAATGCAGTTTTACATGCCTTTTGAACGGCATGATTGGTCAACCCCTTCGTCAGGTGATAACAAGGTACCAGTTTGTTTAGTAATTCCCCATATTTTTCGGGTGTGAAAATCTGTGGCTGCAGCATGGAAAACTGCCCCTTTGAACACTTTAATACGCCACGTAATACATATGGTGTTCCCGGCTTTAATAAATTACGGATATATGGCATATTAAAAAACCGAACAGATACCACTGTGCTTCCACAGTTGACCTTAGCAAGCGCAATATTATAACGTCCCGTCTTTTTGCTGACAATGGAACCGGACATTGGCACTGCCCCAATAGCAATCATTTTCTCATTATCTGCTTCTGTCGGTTCCTTAGGTTCCTCATAACAGGTAAATCCTCGTGGCACACTCAGAAGCAGATCCTCAATGCTGTAAATATTCAATTTGTTAAACAGCTTTGCCGTCTTATCTCCCACACCTTTTAAGGTTAAAATATCATTTTTTAATCGATACATATGCCACCCATTGCTTTGTATACTAAAAATGGAACACATCGTGTTCCATTTTAGCAATATATAATATTGGAAAAACCGAAGGTTTTTCTCCAGACGCCGTAGGCTTCTGGTTTATTCTGCTGAAATCACATAATAGTATACCGGCTGACCGCCATACTGCAATTCTACATCACAAGAAGAATACTTCTCTGCAATTGTTGCACGGATTGCTTCCGCTGCATCCTCTGTTACTTCTTCCCCATAGTAAACACTGATGAGTTCTGTTTCATCATCCACCATTTCGTCTACCATTTCAAAGATAACTGTATTCATATCCTGTCCAACAGATAAAATACCTTTATCGCCGATACCCATGTAATCGCCTTGACGGATTTCTTTGTCATCAATCTGTGTATCACGAACAGCGTAAGTTACTTCACCCGTTTTTACACGGCTCATTTCTTCCACCATAACAGATTCATTTTCTTCCACTGCCATATCGGGAACATAATTGATTACAGCTGTAATACCCTGTGCAATTGTCTTAGTAGGGATTACTACAACTTTTTTATCCTCTACCAAATACTGTGCCTGATTTGCTGCCAAAATAATATTCTTATTATTTGGAAGAACAAATACACAGTCCGCGTTTACTGCATTTACTGCATTTACAATATCATCCGTACTTGGATTCATGGTCTGGCCACCAGAGATTACTACATCTACACCAAGACTTTTGAAAATCTCTGTCATACCATCGCCGGCAGCAACTGTTACAAATCCGATATCTTTTCTTGGTTCATCAGAAGGTGCTTCTACAGACGCAGCCTGTGCAGGTGCTTCTGCTGCATTCTTTTCGTTCATTTTAATGACTTTTTCCTGATGCTCCAAACGCATATTGTCAATCTTCATATTAGAAAGTGCACCATACATAAGTGCCTTCTGAATTGCCATACCAGGATCATTAGTATGCACATGTACTTTTACAATATCATCATCGGCAACTACAACAATGGAATCACCAATGGATTCTAAGTATGCCTTAAAGTCCATCTCTGTCTTAATATTAAATGGACGATTTAACATAATGATAAATTCTGTACAATAACCGAACTTAATATCTTCTTCACTAAATCCATCTTCTACAGAAGCGGTATTAATGGATACAGTTGGTGTCTCTACAGAAAAATCAATTTCTTTTCCATTGAAAGCATCTACTGCTCCCTTTAACACTTCCATTAATCCCTGTCCGCCGGAATCCACAACACCGGCCTGTTTTAAAACAGGAAGCATTTCAGGTGTCTGACTGAGTACATAATCACCATGCTTAAGCACTTCATCAAAAAATGCCACAAGATCATCACATCCTGCTTCCATTAATTCATTTGCTTTATCGCTGATTCCTTTTGCAACTGTAAGGATGGTACCTTCCTTAGGTTTCATAACTGCTTTATATGCAGTTTCCACAGCTTTTTCAAAAGAAGCCGCAAAAACAGGAAGTGTTACCTCATCATATTCTCTTACAACCTTTGTAAATCCACGAAGAAGCTGGGATAAGATAACACCGGAGTTACCCCTTGCGCCTCTTAAAGAACCAGATGACATTGCTTTGCAAAGAGTTGTCATATCCGGATCATCCATTTTGGCAACTTCTTTGGCAGCCGCCATAATGGTCATAGTCATATTGGTTCCTGTATCTCCATCGGGAACAGGGAACACGTTTAATTCATTGATCCATTCTTTTTTATTTTCTAGATTTTTAGCACCCGCTAAGAACATCTTAGACAGCATCTTAGCATCAACGGTATTTAAAGCCACGATCATTTCCTCCTTAATCAATCACTCGAACACCTTCAACGAAGATATTGATCTTTTCGATTTCAATACCGGTAAATTCTTCCACCTTGTATTTTACATTACTGATTAAATTCTCAGAAACAGCCATAATGCTGACACCGTAAGCAACAATTACATGGAAATCCAGTACTAATTTGTTATTTACCGTAGATACCACGATTCCTCTTGTCATGCTATCCATTTTCAAAAGTTTAACAAGTCCATCTTTCACATTGACACCAGCCATACCTACGATACCAAAGCATTCTACTGCAACGCTTCCCGCATACTGGCCGATTACTTCTTTATCAATTGTAATACTGCCCATATGAGTATTCATAGACGAATTCTTCATGTAGGACCTCCTTTTTTCAAAAACAAAATTTACTATATTATAACCGCTTTTCCCAAAAAAAGAAACATCAAATTATTTCTCTTCCATCTGACTGCTCAAAAGATAGATAAATGGGCTGTTCCAATAGATTGTTACCTCGTTTGTTGAAAAGCTCTGTTCACTATCTGCATAACATTTTGCAGGTGGTTCATCTGCTAATGTAGATTTCACATATGGATCTTCCAACGCACTATCCGGGCCACCGATTATCATACCCTTCATAACAGATCCTGTTGCAAGGCATGGACGATGATGTGCATTTACCGGTGACACACTGCCATATCCGGAAACAAAACAATACGATAACGCATTCTGTCCTAAAATATAGGATAACTGGTCGTATGCTGCTACTCCATATTCTTCTTTTCCACTGATACTTTCTGCTAAAAGCATCTGTCTTGCATAGTTGCTGACTACCTGATTACTTCCCCAGCAGTAATTGTCTCCCAATGAAACACGATACCCATCCGTATTTGTATTTTCCAGATACTGATCTGCTTTCTGACAAATCATCTCCTTCATTTTTTCTACGTAAACCGGATTCTGCAGAGATTCATCCATAGTCAGATAAGCAATATTACCATAGCTTCCCATTTCAGCCCAGCCAAAACCATGTAAGATATATTTCTCCATGGTCTGTTCTAAGTAACTATTGTACTTTTCCTCTCCTGTCACTTTATACAATTCAGCGGCAGCCCAGAAACGTTCATCCTTATCCTGTCCATCCGGATATTCACCAGTTAAAATATCAGCCGGATTACGATAACCAACTACATTCGGTGTCACTTCCAAATAATCCCATGCTTTTTTTGCAGCCGTTAAACACTGATTAGCAAACTCTGGATCAATTTCCTTATATACTTCAGATGCCTTTGCCATAATCGCTGCAAAATCACCTGTTGCAGTATTGGAAATTGGAGCAAGAACCAACTGCTCCGTTTCTTCATGAGGCATTACAAAACCTGGAAATTCCAAGCAGGTCACTTTGTGATATACACCACCAGTTGACTCATCCTGCATTTTTAACAGCCAATCCAATTCATATTTGGCTTCGTCTAAAATATCCGGAATACCATTTCCACTTTCCGGGATATCCATATTATCCCCAAATTCACCATTCCATACTTCCGGAAAATCTTCATAGCATAAGAACAGATCCGCAATTGTTTCAGCACCGGTTACTACATAACGGCCATAATCACCAGCATCATGCCAGCCGCCGCAAACTTCTTTTACCTGATCCGTTCCATAAACAACAGCCCCGCCACAATGACACTCAGGATGTGCAAAATCACCTGCCAAATCTTCTGTCAATTCCATACCACATCTTTGCAGATACAGCATGCGAAAAGAATCCTTTAACAATTCATCATAAACCGAACTGCTTATTTCAAATGGATAAGAAGATGCTCCATCTTTGCTGACTACCGTGTACGTTCCTTCAGTTGTAAAATCAGAAAAGTCACCAAAATAAACGGTTTCTCCTGCATTTACACTGTCAATCGCCTCAGAAAGTGTTCCTTTATAAACTTCCTTTCCGGATTCATCTACAACCGTAAATTCACTGCCTGGATTTTCACTGCGGATGACAACTGTTTTTCTTGCATTTGGTAAAAATCCAACCTGATTGGTATTACAATCTACACTATTATTTACAATTTCTTTCTTAACAATCGCAGAACCATCTATTAATTTTACAGAAACATTATCAATGGTAACTACATGCTGACTGTATTCAGAATCATTAGTCTTTGGTGTTCCTAAATTAAAGCACAATCTTGGTGCCGGATCATCTCCTGCAGACATCGTAAATTCATATGTAAAAGTCTGCACCTCTTCTGTAAGATCCATCGTTCCTTCTACATACGCATCATATGCACCACCGTTTAACTGGATTCTTACACCTGCATTTCTAGGAAGTGTTGAAGAAATATCAAACTGCAATTCATAAACACCGCCCATTTTTAAACCAAAACCATCATAATATAACTGAACGGAATAATCTTCAATACCAGTAGTGAAAATATCCACTGCACCTACGCCGCCTTCTGTAGTAAATTCAGCCACGCCTCCTCTTGTAATAAAGGTTGCCCAACTTTCACTTCCTTTGGAATAATCACCATTTGCTAAAAGATTGACACCTTCCACATCTTCTTCTACCACTTCCTGCGTGGATTCTTCCGTTGATTCTTCTACAGATGTCACTTCTTCCGTTTCTGCCACGTCTGTCTCTTCTACTGTTGCTGCCACATCAGCTGTCGGCTGACTGCCACAGCCAATTACATTTGTTAATAAACCTATTGCCAATAATGTTGCTATAACCTTCTTCATAACCTTCTCCTAAACAACTAAATATATAACTAATGCTTAATTATAACGCTGTTAGCAATTTTTTTCTACTATAATCTCTTACTTTTCAACTGTGGAAGATGGGGCGCACGAGTTCTGGAAATCATGACCACTTAGCCGGTGTTTGCTCTGCCCCTATAAAGGGCTGTTACAGGCCTAATTCTAAAGACTCGTCGAACAGTTCACCAGCCACAATGTCATTTACCTGCTAAGCCCTAAAGGGCTTATTTGATTCATTCTGACTCAATT
>CAZHGE010000098.1:0-9646 GCA_964531805.1 uncultured Lachnospiraceae bacterium | reverse complement strand
CGATACCAACTTTAACAGCATCTACTCCCGCTTCAATCAATGCTTTTGTTGCGTCGCCGGTTGCCACATTACCTGCGATAACCTGTACCTCCGGATAATTCTCTTTGATCATTCTTACGCAGCGAAGCACGTTTTCAGAATGTCCATGAGCAGAATCCAGTACGATTACGTCAACTTTTGCCTTTACTAATGCTTCAACACGGTCAAGTACATTGGCTGTGATACCAACAGCAGCACCGCAGAGAAGTCTTCCCTGTTCATCCTTAGCTGCTAATGGATATTTGATGGTCTTTTCAATATCTTTGATTGTAATAAGACCCTTCAAATTATAGTCATCATCTACGATTGGAAGTTTTTCTTTTCTCGCCTGAGCAAGAATTCTCTTTGCTTCATCAAGAGTAATTCCTTCTTTTGCAGTGATCAGATTCTCAGAAGTCATAGATTCTTTGATCTTCTTTGTAAAATCTGTTTCAAACTTAAGATCACGGTTGGTAATAATACCAACTAACTTCTTACCCTCTGTAATAGGCACACCGGAAATACGGAATTTAGCCATAAGGTCATCCGCATCCTTTAATGTATGTTCTGGTGATAAAGAAAATGGATCTGTGATAACACCATTTTCAGAACGCTTTACTTTGTCTACTTCTTCTGCCTGCGCTTCAATAGACATATTTTTGTGGATGATACCGATACCACCCTGTCTAGCCATGGCAATCGCCATTCTGTGTTCTGTTACTGTGTCCATTCCAGCACTCATAAGCGGAATGTTTAATTTAATCTTCTTTGTTAAATAAGTAGAAACATCAATTTCATTTGGAATTACATTGGAATACGCTGGTACTAAAAGCACATCATCAAATGTAATGCCTTCGCCGATAATCTGACCCATTTTTCTCTCCTCCTGTAAACTTGTCCTGATGAATAATAGCCTAAATTATAATACCATACACCTTATTCTGTAAATACTTTTCTAGGTGCAATATTAGCAATTGTTTTAATCAATTCCGGAGTTGGCTCGAAGATAACCTTCTCACTGCCACCGATATACATTACATATACGTTTCTCTCATTTTCCGGTTTATGAGTAGAAAAATCTCTCGCCTTGCTCTCTCTGTTTTTAAAAGAATCCAAATGATAAGATCCCATTGGGGCAAGTACTTCTAACTGCGAAAGATCGTATGTTTTTAAACGTTTTCTCTTCTGCATGGAATAGATGACATCCACATCCATTTCCTTATCAAAATAGGTGTATTCATATTCTATCATGGAACGCATTCCCACAAAATATGCACCAACACCTGCTGCAATAGCAAAGAGTAATCCAAAAATTCCTAACACAAGGGAACATAACACCAAAAATACTGTCAGGATTACCAGTACATACTGAGCTACCTTCATACCAATCGGGGTTTTCTTTCTAACCATTACTTCAATTCGTTCATTCATCTTCTTGTCCTCCTAAAAATCCCCCATAAGTCTGATAAAATCTTTGTCGATTTTAACTATCATATTACATCTTCTAGAAACTTTCAAGCAAAAAAATTAGCAAAGGGTGCTCACTGTGAAGCACCCTTTTATCACCCTGTTATTCAAATAATATATTAACTATTCACCATGCTTTTCTTTTAATGCTGCAATGTTTTCATCCACCTGTTTTTTGTGTAATGGATACCAGAACCAAAGAACTGCTGCCAATGCACCAAATCCAATTGCTGGAATCAGAGTGGAAATATTGAAGATACCTGATAATACCGCATCTGACTGTACCTGACCTGCTGCCGCTGCTTCAGAACTATATCCGATTGCTGTTAATAACCAACCTGATAAACCTGCTGCTAATGCCTGACCAAGTTTACGTGCAAAAGAATATAATGCATAAACAGAACCATCTTCACGAACACCATTCTTTATTTCAGAATAATCAATAACGTCAGTAATAAGTGCCCATGATACCATGGAGAATACACCAAGACCTAACCAGCAAAGCATCTGTAATGCACAGTATACCCAAACATTTGCCGGACGAATAACCCAAAGCAATACCATAACACCTGCGGCAAAAATATTAGAAACAACGGAAACTTCTGCTTTACCAAATCTTGTTGCGAGTGGCTTGGCAAAAATAGCTGCAACAATCATACCAACCATCATCAACATAGTAGATGCAGACTGTGCTGCAGCACTATTATAGTAATCTGGATAAATATAAGCTGCCATATTCTGCATTGTTAACTGTGCAAGTAACATAACGATAGAAGCTACAATAATTGAAATTAATGCACGGTTCTTAAATGCACTCTTAAGCATATCTCCTACTGAAGGAGCTTTTTCTTTTGTTGTGCTTTCCACAACTACACGTTCTGTAATCAATTTGTAACATAATAAGTAACACAGAATAGCCAATACTGAGAATACTCCAGCTGCTAATGTAACCTTAGAACCAATCAGAGTTTCTTTGATTGTTCCATCCGCTAACGTCACTTTTTCATATGCAAGCAGTGGAAGTAAAATACCAATAACCATACCGGCTAACATACCACCCATAGTACGGAAGGTGGACAATGACTGACGATCACCTGCATCTGCTGAAATTGCGGATGCCATAGAACCATAAGGAATATTAATACCTGTATAGCAGAATGATCCCCATAAAATATAAGTAACTGCTAAATAAAGAATCTTTACGTTAGTAGGAAGTCCAGCCAAACCGCTCTGATACATCAAAAATGATGCAAATGCTACTGGAACACACATACGTAGAATCCAAGGTTTAAACTTACCAACCGCCGTTACTTTGCTACGGTCACAGATACGTCCCATTGCTACATCTGTAAACGCATCGACAAAACGTGCTAACATCATAATTGTTCCGACAACTGCTGCTGAAACACCCATAACGTCAGTATAGAACTTTGTCAAAATCATTGTGGACAAAATGAAAGTGAAATCATTACCAAAATCACCAAATAAATACCCCAATTTGTCCCGCATACCAAAAGGCCTTACTTGTTTATTACTCATTGAATTGAATCCTCCTTCTCTTCTTCCCCACATAAGGGTCTTCTCCAATTCTAGTCCAAACGACAACTCGCCAAGCGTGCGCCATTTAGTACCTTCTGTTTAGAATTTTATCATAATCTGTTTTTACCTATGAGTAGAATTATTAGTTTTTTCCGTATTTTTTTTATCAACACTTGCCATATCCTAAAAATTGTACGATAATAAGAAAAAATAGTACGATTAAGAAATGGTTAAAATTGTCATTTTCAACAAATGATAAACTTTTCATAAACCTTTCATTATAAAATCAACTCTTTTTCATTCTTGTCTGTTTTTTTCTACTTTATACAGGCAATAATGAATTTGAACCGATTTTATCCATGTATACGTCATTGCTATTTTTAGGGGAAGGCTGGGGAAATATATGAACTACGAAAAAGAGCTGCTTTTTGCAGAAAAACTTTTAAATAATTTCCGTTTAAATATCAGTTACATTACCAAATCTACGCTTGAAGAAGACGAGGATGGGCATGTATTCGGATTGCAGGATATTTTAAATTACAAATACAACGCCAAGGATACTTTTCAATTATTACAGGACAACTGTGAACCAAATACAATTTACCAATTTGAAAATATACTAATGTGCAGTTATCTTGTCTTTAAGCTTCCACAGATGAAAGAACCGACTTATGCCTATATTGGTCCATATACCAAACGCCATATTACCAAACAGGAAATCTTATCTCTTGCAGAAAAATTTCACGTAGCCCCTGGAAATCTGACACAGTTAGAACAATTTTACATGGATCTCCCTCTTTTAGGAGATGATAGCATGCTTTTTACTATGTTATATACCTTGGGCGAATATATTTGGGGAGATGCTAACCACTTTGCGATTCAGGAAGATTTTCATATTCCATTTTATTCTCCCGAGTCTGTTACTCCTGTACCAGATATCCAGTCTCCGGAAGATGCCCAGTTAAGTATACAGATTCTCGAAAAAAGATATGAAACAGAACAACAGCTGATTCAGGCTGTTACCAATGGTCAGGTACACAAGGCAGAATTATATTTCTCCAATATGACTTCCAGACAGTTTGAACAACGTACCTCAAATCCGGTGCGTGATTTAAAAAATTATGGAATTGTTTTAAATACCCTTCTGCGCAAAGCGGTGGAAGGAGCTGCTGTGCATCCGATTCATATCGATGCCATTTCTTCCCAATATGCCAGAAAAATAGAAGCCGTCACTTCGGAAGCATCCTGTATTTCCTTATACAAAGAAATGGTGCGCAAATATTGCCTCTTAGTAAAAAATCATTCCTTAAAAGGATATTCTTTATTGGTGCGAAAAGTCATTACCCGAATCGATTATGATCTGACCGCCGACTTAAGCCTCAAGGTTCAGGCTGAGTATCTGAATGTTAACCCTAGTTACCTTTCTACTTTATTTAAGAAAGAAACCGGACTTACTCTGACAGAATATATCAATAGAAAAAGAATTGAGCATGCTCTGTTATTATTAAACTCCACTGACATGCAGATTCAAATGATTGCCCAGTACTGTGGCATTACGGACGTGAATTACTTCACAAAGACTTTTAAGAAAATTGTGGGTAAGACACCGAAGGAATATAGAGAAATGATTAATGTGCATTTCTAACCCGGAAGGGGAAATGTGCTTGCAACCCTACGCTTCGCTAGTTGTCAGCGCACATTTCCCCTTCCGGTCTTTTTTGCCAAATACTCTATAAATCAAACCCAAAATATCTTACAGCATTATTATAAGAAATGCCCTTCACAATTTTCTCAAGTACTCTATAGTCTGCCGGATACTCTCCATTTTCTACCCAGCCGCCAATCAGTTCGCACATAATACGGCGGAAATATTCGTGGCGTGTGTAGGATAAGAAGCTGCGTGAGTCGGTCAGCATACCTACAAAATTTCCAAGAAGTCCGAGGCTTGCAAGACTCTTCATCTGGTCTTCCATACCGGTCTTATGGTCGTTAAACCACCATGCACTTCCCTGCTGGATCTTACCAACAGATGAAGAATTCTGGAAGCAGCCAATAATCGTGCCAATGGCTGCATTATCGATTGGATTCAAGGAATATATAATCGTCTTTGGCAACTCATCGGTTTCATCCAGTGCATTTAGGAAATCCGCAAGTTCTGCGCTTGGTCCATAATTGCTGATACAGTCAATGCCTGCATCCGGTCCCAAAGCTCGGAATACGCGCTTACTGTTATCACGTTTTACACCGTAATGTAACTGCATTACCCAGTTCTTTTTATGGTATTCCTTTCCAAGCGCCACTAAAAATGCTGTCTTAAATACTGCTTCTTCTGCTGCGCTTGGCATTTCTCCTGCCATACGCTTTGCAAAAACGGCTTCTACTTCTGCATCTGTTGCCGGAGCATACATCACATATGCCAGTCCATGGTCAGAAATGCTGCATCCCATGGAATCAAAGAAATCCATTCGAATCTTCAATGCTTCGATCAAGGAAGCAAAACTGTCAATCTTGATACCGCTTACTTCACTTAATTTAGCAAGGTAGTCCGTATAATCCGGTTTTTCCAGATACATGGCTTTATCCGGTCTCCATGCTGGAAGCACCTGGACATCAAAAGTATCATCTTCTTTGATCTTCTTATGCCATTCCAAAGAATCAATCGGATCATCCGTTGTGCAGACTAAAGTTACATTAGACATCTTAATGATGTTTCTGGCACTCATGGAAGGCTGTGCCAATTTTTCATTACACAGATTCCAAACCTCTTCTGCAGTTTCTCCATTTAATGTACCTTCATAACCAAAGTAACGCTGCAATTCCAAATGGCTCCAATGATACAGAGGATTTCCAATTGCCATTTCCAAAGTTTCTGCCCACTTCTGAAATTTCTCTCTGTCCGTAGCATCCCCTGTGATGTATTTTTCCTCTACACCGTTAGAACGCATCTGACGCCATTTATAATGGTCGCCGCCCAGCCATACCTGCGTGATATTGTCAAATTTACGGTCCTCATAAATCTCCTGAGGATTAATATGACAATGATAATCGAGTACCGGCATCACTTCCGCATATTCGTGGTACAACTTCTTGGCTGTCTCGGTGCTTAATAAAAAGTCTTTATCCATAAAAGCTTTCATGCTAATCTCCTCCTTATATAAAGAATGTCCCCTAAGGGACATTCTTTGTACATGAAACCTAGATTTTATTAGATAATGTTTTTTGTTATCTTAGAAAATCTCTTCATGTTTTTAACGTTGTACACGCGCTCCTGCGCCACCCATAATGGACTCCACTTCTTTCTTGCTTGCCATGGTGGTATCGCCCGGTGTAGTCATTGCCAATGCGCCGTGTGCTGCACCATAGTTAACTGCGATTTCAGCATCACCAGTAGTCATAAGACCATAGATAAGTCCGGATGCGAAGGAATCACCGCCGCCTACACGGTCCATAATTTCAAGACCTTTGTAGTCTTTTGCCTTGTAGATTTCGCCGCCTGCCCAGCAAAGAGCACTCCAATCATTTACGGTAGCGGTCTTAACTTCACGTAAAGTAGTTGCTACTGCTTTGAAGTTAGGATAGGTCTTTACTGCTTCGTTAATCATTTTCTTATAGCCTTCGATGTTTAACTCTTTTAAGTTCTCATCGTTTCCCTCAATTTCAAAGCCAAGACATGCAGTAAAATCTTCCTCGTTCCCAATCATAACGTCTACATATTTAGCAATTTCTTTGTTCACTTCCTGAGCTTTGGCATGTCCGCCGATTGCGCTCCACATGGAAGGACGATAGTTTAAGTCATAAGAAACGATGGTTCCGTATTTTTTAGCGGTCTTAATTGCAGCAAGAACGGTCTCACAGGACTGCTCGGATAATGCTGCATAGATTCCGCCGGTGTGTAACCAGCGAACACCAAGTGTTCCGAAAATATAATCAAAATCAAAATCTTCAGGAGTTGCTTTGGAGATTGCAGTATTTGCTCTGTCAGAGCAGCCTACTGCACCACGGATACCAAATCCTCTCTCTGTAAAGTTGATACCATTTCTGCACACGCGTCCGATACCATCAGTCTTCATCCATTTAATAAGGGAAGTATCTACGCCGCCTTGTAAAATGAAATCTTCCATCAACATACCAACTTCGTTATCCGCAAAAGCAGTAATAACTGCGGTTTTGAGCCCAAAACATCTGCGAAGTCCGCGTACTACATTATATTCTCCACCGCCTTCCCAGGCACGGAACTGTCTTGCGGTACGGATACGTCCCTCACCGGGATCTAAACGGAGCATTACTTCTCCCAATGATACTGCGTCAAATGCACATTCACTTGCAGGTCTTAAATTTAATTCCATGATATTTTTCCTTTCAAATTTATCCTCTGCTTTGTTTTACAATTTCCACTGCTTCTTTTGTCATCTCTGTAATCTTTGCATAATCACCTGCTTTTACCAGATCCCCTTTTACCATCCAGCTGCCACCGCATGCTACGATGCGGTTATATGCAAGATAATCTCTTACATTAGAAGCATTGATACCGCCTGTCGGCATAAATTTCACGCCTACATAAGGAGCCGCTAAGGCTTTGATCATATTCAAACCGCCTGCCGGTTCTGCCGGGAAAAATTTAACAACTTCCAAACCATATTCCAATGCCTGCTCGATGTCACTTGCATTGGAGCAGCCCGGTGTAATCAAAATGCCTTTATCCACACAATATTTTACGATTCTTGGGTTAAGGCCCGGACTTACAATAAATTTAGCACCTGCTGCTACCGCACGGTCAACCTGCTCGGTTGTTAAAACAGTGCCGGCACCAACTAACATATCTGGGAATTCTTTTGCCATGATACGGATACATTCTTCTGCCGCTTCTGTACGGAAGGTCACTTCTGCACATGGAAGGCCGCCATCGCACAGCGCCTGTGCAAGAGGCTTTGCATCTTTGGCATCGTCTAATACAACGACCGGAACGATTCCGATCTCCTGGATTTTCTCTAAAACTTCATGCATGGGATTCACACTCCAATCTATTTTACATATTTCTGTAAAGTTGCACGTACTGCTCCTACACCTGCGGTCAACTCTTTAAAGTAGTCACACACTCTATCTGCTAAGCCGACCTCATAGAGATCCACGCCCCAGATTGTCTTGTCAGAAAGAACTTTTCCGAGTGCGCCTTCTACGTCATTGTCTGCACCAAGGCGGATGTCTGCCACGTAAGGGCATACGGTATCAAGTAATGGGTCAGGACTTAATTCGAAAGCGTTGCCTTTATCATCCACTGCCATGAGGTAACGCAACCAGCCTGCGAATACAAGCGGAATGAGTTTTAAATCCTGAACATCTAATTCAGAAGAAGCATTGTATGCTTTGATGGTTTCACCAAAACGGATTGCTAATTTCTGCGAAGTATCGGTTGCGATACGCTGTGGTGTATCCGGCATAAATGGATTCGGAATACGCACATTTAATACAGTATCGATAAATTCTTTTGGATCCAATACGCCAGGATTGATTACTACTGGAAGACCTTCTGTGTAACCAATCACTTCCACCATCTTACGAAGTTCTGCATCCTTCATTTCTTCTGAAATCTTATCATAACCAAGTAAGCAACCGTATACAGCCAGTGTGGTGTGCAGAGGATTTAAACAGGTACATACCTTCATCTTCTCTACCTTGTCCACGGTTTCACGCTCTGTAAACATCAAACCGCCTTTTTCAAGAGCTGGTCTGCCGTTAGGGAATGCGTCTTCGATTACTAAGTATTCACATTCCTCTGCATTTACAAAAGGTGCTACATAGGTGTTTTTAGAAGTAATAACCGGTTCTAAATCTTCCACTCCGTCTTCTTTTAAGATAGCTTCTACAGAAGCATCCGGGCGAGGTGTGATTTTATCGATCATACTCCACGGGAAGGAAACCTTGGATTTATCATTGATATAGGAAACAAAGCCTTTATCCACAAGTCCGTTTTCTGCCCATTTTTCTGCAAATGTATTAACAGCTGCGTATAATTTGTCACCATTATGTGAGCAGTTGTCCATACTCACCATGGCAATCGGTTTTTCCCCTGCTTTGAAACGGGTATATAACAGGGATACTACTTTACCAATATAGCTGGCTGGCTTATCAGGTCCAGCTGCAAAGTCTGCTTCTACTGCAGGAAGGAGTTCACCCTTACCATTTACAAGGCTGTAGCCTTTTTCTGTAATGGTAAAAGTAGCCATCTGCAGGGAATCTTTTTCAAAGATCTCACGAAGTCTTGAAAATTCTTTATCATCTTCAGAATCCAGAATGCAGGATTCCATAATACTACCAACAATGGTCTTTTCAATATTGCCATCCGCTTTTAATGTTACAAGCAGTGTATAATCATCATGAGGACGGTACATTTTTTCGATAATCTCATAGTCAAAACCTTCTGCCACTACAAGACCTCTGTCCAGTGAGCCGTCGTTTAACATATTCTGTACCACATTAGCCTGAAAAGCACGGAAGATGTTGCCCGCACCAAAATGAATCCAGAATGGATTTTCTTTTGTAGCGGCCGCAATCTTTTCTCTGTCATACCGTGGAAGGCGGAAGCCTTTTTCTTCCCACTGTGCTTTATTTGCTATTTCTGCAT
>CAZHGE010000097.1:0-9765 GCA_964531805.1 uncultured Lachnospiraceae bacterium | reverse complement strand
ACAATGGAAAAAAGATTATTTACTTCCGAATCCGTAACTGAAGGACATCCTGACAAAGTCTGCGACGCCATCTCAGATGCCATCTTAGACGCATGTATGGAACAGGACCCTATGAGCCGTGTTGCCTGCGAGACAGCATGTTGTACAGGTTTTGTACTCATCACAGGTGAAATCACAACAAACGCATATGTAGATATGCAGAAAGTTGTTCGTGATACCGTAAAAGAAATTGGTTATACAAAAGCAGATTACCGTTTTGACGGTGACAGCTGTGCTGTATTTGTTGCTATCGATGAACAGTCAGCAGATATTGCTATGGGTGTCGATAAAGCACTTGAAGCAAAAGAAAACAAAATGAGCGAAGAGGAAATCGAAGCCATTGGTGCCGGTGACCAGGGTATGATGTTTGGTTATGCAACAAACGAAACTCCTGAACTTATGCCTTACCCTATTTCATTAGCTCACAAATTAGCATTACAGCTTACAAAAATCCGTAAAGACGGCACCTTAACTTATTTAAGACCGGACGGAAAGAGCCAGGTATCTGTAGAATATGATGAAAATGACAAGCCTGTTCGTTTAGAAGCAGTTGTTTTATCTACACAGCATGATCCAGATGTAACACAGGAACAGATTCATGAAGATATTAAGAAATACGTATTTGATCCAATCCTTCCAGCTGATATGATCGATGAAAACACAAAATTCTTCATCAATCCTACAGGCCGTTTCGTAATCGGTGGACCTCACGGTGATGCTGGTCTTACAGGACGTAAGATTATCGTTGATACTTACGGTGGATACGCTCGTCACGGCGGCGGTGCTTTCTCTGGTAAGGACTGTACAAAGGTAGACCGTTCAGCAGCTTACGCAGCACGTTATGTTGCAAAGAACATTGTTGCAGCAGGACTTGCTGATAAATGTGAAATCCAGTTATCTTATGCAATCGGTGTTGCACAGCCTACATCTATTATGGTTGACACATTTGGAACAGGTAAACTTTCAGATGCAAAATTAGTTGATATTATCCGCGAAAACTTTGATCTTCGTCCAGCAGGAATCATCAAGATGTTAGATCTTCGTCGTCCAATCTACAAGCAGACAGCTGCTTATGGTCACTTTGGACGTAACGACCTTGATCTTCCTTGGGAGAAAACAGATAAGGTTGATGCTCTTAAGGCATATTTATAAGATGTGAAAAGCCTCCGGCAATTGCCGGAGGCTTAATTATTATCCAATTTTCAATTTAAACTTCTGCAAGTCACGTGCAGAATCCACTTTCTCAATCTGAGCACCGAGACTTCTTAATTTTACTTCAAAGTCTTCATAGCCACGTTCAATATAGCGGATATCATCCACTGACGAAAAGCCTTCAGCAGCAAGACCGGCAAGTACAAGAGCCGCGCCTGCACGAAGATCCGGTGCGGTAATACTGGCTCCTGTGTATTTGGTAACACCGTTAATAATAGCAGTATTGCCTTCTACCTTAATGTTAGCTCCCATACGTGTCAATTCATCCACATATTTAAATCGATTCTCGAAAATACTCTCTGTTACAATGCTGGTTCCTGATGATAAGGCAAGTGCCACGGTAATCTGTGGCTGCATATCTGTCGGAAAACCTGGATATGGCAGTGTCTTAACATGTGTATGAGTCAATGGTTTAGCAGCCACAACACGTACTGCATCATCGGACTCTTCAATCTCACAACCAATTTCTAACAATTTAGCACTGATGGATTCTAAATGCTTTGGAATAACATTTTTAACTGTTACATCCCCTTTGGTAATCGCAGCTGCAAACATAAAAGTTCCCGCTTCAATCTGATCAGGGATAATAGCATACTCTGTACCATGCAGTTTTTCTACACCACGTACACGAATTACATCTGTACCAGCACCTTTAATATTAGCGCCCATACTGTTTAAGAAGTTAGCTACATCTACTACATGTGGTTCCTTCGCCGCATTTTCAATAATGGTTACACCCTGTGCCATAACAGCAGCCATCATTACATTGATAGTCGCACCAACAGATACTAAATCAAGGTAAATATGATTACCCTTTAGTTCGTCTGCCTGCGCTATAATCATACCATGCGCAATGTCTACCCCGGCACCAAGTGCACGGAACCCTTTAAGATGCTGGTCAATCGGACGGCTTCCAATATTACAGCCTCCTGGAAGGGATACTTCTGCCTTTTTATACTTACCAAGTAAGGCACCAATTAAGTAATAAGAAGCACGAATCTTCTTAATGTAATCATCTTCAATCACATGTCCATTTACATTCTGGGCATTAATCTTAACTGTGTGGCGGTCCACACGCTCTACACGCACACCAATACTTTCCATTGCCTGTAACATAACATTGGTATCGCGTACATCCGGCATATTTTCAATCAGAACGGTGTCATCCGTCATAACAGCAGCCGCTAAAATCGCAAGCGCAGCATTCTTTGCGCCCCCAATCTCAACTTCTCCAACTAACGGATTACCCCCTTTAATCACGTATTGTTCCATTTTTACTCCATTGTGCAGTACAAAATCTAGATTTTCCTGATTTTGAAACCACTATATCTATTAAAAAAATGTCATTTTCCCAAATATTACTCTTACTAGTATACCACATTCTACCGTTTTGTAAACACTAGAACATTTGTACTATTCCAGATACTTCAATGGATTCACTGCGGTTCCATTGATCAAAAGTTCAAAATGAAGATGTGGCCCTGTACTTCTACCAGTGTTACCACTCAACGCAATCTTCTGACCTTGTTTTACAGTCTGACCCGCTGATACCAATACTTTATTTAAATGTGCATATCTGGTTTCTCTTCCATCCGGGTGACGGATATACACTACATAACCATAACCGCTGCCCCAGCCGGCTTTGTATACAGTACCACCACTGGAGGCATATACCGCAGTACCTCTTGGCACAGCCCAGTCCACACCCTTATGATAAGTAGAAGCTCCCTTCGTAGGCGCACTTCTTCTACCAAACGCAGATGACAGACGTCCACCTGAAATCGGTTTAATATAAGATGGTGGAATCTTTGTACCTTTTTCTACAATTTTGGGCACAGCTTCCATCACAATTTCTTCTTTTATAATCTCACGTGATACTTCTTTATCATTACGATACGAAACAAGCGCTGCTACCTTACGATGTCCAGCAGATGGTTCCTGCAATGTTTTTTCCTGCGTTGTATACCATTCATCATTATCAATATAAATGATGTCAGCATCATAATCTTCTTCATAATACAGTTGTTCCTGACGTTCTACTGAAAGAGGCGGTTCAGGCTGGGTAATAATGATTTCCTGTCCTATCCGGATCACACTTAACTCATTTTCAATGGAATCATTCAAGGAAATGATCTTATCCATATCGATATTAACATTTTCCGCAATCTGAGAAAGAGTATCTCCCGCCTGCACTTCGTAAATCGCATTTTTCTCTTCTACGGACGTAATCTGTGCAATCGCATCTTCAACAGAAGTTAACTGGTCTTCCATCATATAAGTATCCACGACTTCAATATAGTCACCATATGTCAAGTCTGTCAAACCATACTCAATATCAGAAAAATCGACCGTACCATCATCTGCTTCTACTGTAGCAAGTGCATCCTCAATATATGCCTCGAATCCGGAAGTTGGAAATGGTTCCACCTCTGCCTTTTTCTCAACAGCATTATCCTCTACAATCGCAGTTAATGCATTCAACTCTCTTGCCGGATCCATAACCAAATCCACGGTATAACGGCGGTTTTCCTCGTACTGGTCCAAAGCCGCCTGCAACACTGTTTTTACATCTTCACTGCTGCCAAGATTTAAAGTATAATTTTTGATTTTAACCGTATAAGCATGCTTTAATGTTTCCTGTCTGCTGTCTTTTAAAACCGCTTCCATTTGTTCGCGCAAAAAATGATCGGAATCCACAGTAGCAAAAAGAGCCTCCTCACCTTCTACCGCAAGTTCCGTTTCTACATAAATCATATCTTCTGAATCTTTTGCCACAGAAAGTCTGGCATCCCGTAACAGTTCTTCTACATTCGTGCCTTTTCCACAAGAGCCTATCGCCTTCCCATTTAATGTAATATGAAAAAGATTCTCTCCATCCGGTTCATACTTTGTATAACTTGGTAAAAACAATATATTTAGTAAGATCACAAAAAGCGCAGTGCGTATATAACTTATGCGCAGACGCTTATAATATTTCGTAATTTTCTTCATACCACTCACTTTTATTTCTATAGTTTCGTAACATTTTCGTAACATATCAATTCTATCAGCATTTTGTATGCTTGTAAAGCCTAGTATTTTCTTGTATCATGGAAAACACAAAGGGAATTTTCAACAAAATCCCAATCTTTTTATGTCAATGAAAGGAGGCTTTCTATGAGCAGAATCATTTTCCATATAGACGTCAATTCTGCTTTTTTAAGCTGGACTGCCGTAGAACGCCTGCAACAAGGTGATCCAGTCGACCTGCGTGAAATCCCTTCCATCATTGGGGGCGATAAGGAAAAACGCCACGGCATCGTTCTGGCTAAATCAATCCCTGCTAAAGCCTTTCACATACAAACAGGCGAACCCATCGTCCATGCCTTGGAAAAATGCCGTACTCTTACAATTGCTCCCCCTGATCATGCTATGTACCATGAAAAAAGCCGTATCCTGATGGACTATCTAAAGGAACTCACACCAGAGATTGAGCAGGTAAGTATTGACGAATGTTATTTAGACTTCACTTCCATTGCCGGCAATTACGAATCCCCGATTGCTGCCGCAACGCAGATAAAGGATACCATATTTAAGACCATGGGATTCACGGTAAATATTGGAATCAGCGATTGCAAAGTCCTTGCCAAAATGGCATCGGATTTTAAAAAGCCCAATCTGGTCCACACTTTGTTCCGCCATGAGATTCAAAAAAAGATGTGGCCCCTGCCAGTTTCTTCTTTATATATGTGCGGAAAATCCAGTGTGGAAGAACTTCGTAAATTAGAAATATTAACAATCGGGGATCTTGCACGTGCAAACCCTGATATTATCAGCCTTCATTTAAAAAGCCATGGGAAACTCTTATGGGAATATGCTAACGGCATTGATAATTCCAAAGTCGAATCCATTCCGGATACAGTGAAAGGAATTGGCAATTCTACTACACTTTCCAAAGACGCAGAAGATCTGGATACAATTCACGAAGTGCTGTTAGCACTTTCCGATTCCGTTGCTGCCAGACTAAGAAAAGCTGGAGCCCGTGCTAATATGGTCAGCGTCGAAGTAAAATACAATACTTTTAAAAAGAATTCCCATCAGACAACACTGGCTGCACCTACCAATGCCTCTAATACCATTTTCACAACGGCCTGCCAGTTATTTGAGGAATTATGGGACGGTACACCAATCAGGCTTTTGGGCATCCGTACTTCCAAACTAAAGGATGAAACAGAACCTGTTCAAATGAGTCTGACGGACTTTGTACCCGTGCAAAAGAAGGATGAAAAGAATCAGAAACTAGACAAAGCCCTTGATACGATCCGTCAAAAATACGGCTCATCCGCTGTCGTCCGTGGAAGCATGCTGGGCACTGACTATCATTTCAAAAAATAAGTTCCATTTGCGGGCAATATTCCTGCTGCTTAATTTAGCAGGCTGCACCAAACGCCGACACGCTTTGCGAGTCGCCTTATTGGACCAAACGCCGGCACGCTTCGCGAACCGTCTTATTGCACACAAAATGGAACTTATTTTTGATTATTCATTTCCTATCCATCCACAGTTATTTTTTCTTTTGAATACTGTACCCGAATTTCCCGAGATATTCTCCAGTCGCAAAATACTGTCCATGGGAATATACAAGCGGCTCTGCTTTTTCCAAATGAAAACTGTTTTTCTCATCCATATAGGCATCATCGCAATGGACCGCCACCACATCTGCTAAAAACATATGATGCGATCCCAGTTCTTCCACAGAACGTACCTTACATTCAATACTGACAGGACTTTCCTTTATATAAGGAACATTTACATTGGTTCCCGGCACCTTGGTCAGTCCCATTTCCTTCCATTTATTCACATCCCGTCCGCTCACAACACCACAATAATCCGTTGCAAAAACAAGATCCTTTGTTGTCAGATTAATTACAAATTCACCAGTCTTGCGAATCATATCATAGGAATACCGTTCTGGTCTGACCGAAATAGAAACCATTGGTGGATTGGTACATACCGTTCCCGCCCACGCAATGGTGATTAAATTATCATTGCCATTTCCATCACTGGCACTTACTAACACCGCCGGTAATGGATATAACATATTTCCCGGTTTAAAATCAATTTTACCCATTATTCATTCCCTTTAACGATTAGAAAAATTTAAAATTCATCATCTCAAGAACATGAAGTACAACTTCTGCTGCTACTCCAAGAAATGTAAGAACTGCCACAACCTTTAAGAAAATACCATTCTTTCTAGCCGCCATACCCTGTTCCTGGATTAGTTTATGCTGTGCTTCAATATGCTCCTGCTGCTTTTCAATTTGTTTCTGTTGTTCTTCTAACAGAGTCTTCGTCTGTTCTTCTAGTCCGCTCTGGATTGCCGCCTGCACATTACGGTATACCTTTACATTCTCTGTGTGCAGATTTTCATCTGCCTTTGTAAACATTTCCTGTAAATATGCTTTATCCGCTGTAGCACCTTCCTGCAGCATCAGGTTCACTCTTTCTGCAGACTCCATATTTTTAAGATTGATCTGTCTCATTTCCTGCAACAGAGTTTCGTAACTTTCCATTTTTTCTCTCAATTTTTTCGTCTCCTTTGCCTCTGCTGCTAAATTTGCACGGATCATATCCTGCGCAGAGAATTTTTGTGCAAGTTTGTCAATAAAATTATCCATTGTGCCCCTCCATATTCTACATTTCTCTCATAATCTTTGATTTTCCAGTCATTCAACCGCCGATTTGTCATGTGCATTTTGCACAACATTTGCTTTGCAACGGCTTATTTTTTATCTATTTTCCCATATGTTTACATTCTGTTCATATTTTGTTCATATTTATCTGTTATATTAAATATAACAAAACAACACGAACTTTAGATAAATTTTTTCATAATAGCCCAGGCGCTGCGAGGTGTCTGGGCACTCCTCATTTTATAGGACTTTTTTAAATATGGGATCATTCATAAATGATCCCATATTTCTTTTTTACTTAAACTCGTTTTTTCTTAATACTGTTCAAACTTCAAATACTATATTCTTTGCTAATCCTATTCTCCACGTATCAGTGACTGAATCTCTTCATTTAAGGATAACATTCGCGCATCCAAATCAGACACCATCTTCGCACATTCTACTAATTCTGTCTTGATATGCTGTGGTGCGTTTCCCTCAAACTTATAACGGATCTTATGCTCTAAGCTTGCCCAGAAATCCATCGCGACTGTCCGAATCTGAATCTCCACTTTCGTATCTACCACACGGTCAGATAAGAAAATTGGAACAGATACCAGCATATGATAACTCTTATATCCACTTTCCTTTGGATTCTTAATATAATCCTTGATGGATAAAATCTTAATATCGTTCTGATTACCTAACATCTCAGCAATGCGATAAATATCCGATGTGAAGGAGCATACTACACGTACTCCGGCAATATCATTTACATACTGGACCATATTCTCAATCGTTGATTCATACCCATGACGTTTTAACTTTTTAACAATACTTTCTGAAGTTTTGATACGTGACTTAATATGCTCGATTGGATTGTATCTGTGAACATGCTGAAATTCATCACTCAAAATCTCAAGCTTTGTTCCGACTTCCTTTAACGCAGCATTATAGACCAGAATTACCTCAGTCCAACTGGTAACCTGATCTGTTTCGTCATAATTCTTATTCCCCATCTCTTTCTCTCTCTGCATAAATATTATTAGAAAACCTTCTACAAAATAAGTATAGCATATTTTACTTCTTTTGTGTAATTTTTACACTTTTTTCACATTTTCTTTTATTTCTGTTATAATATCTGACGTATTATGACACTATGTATATGGATAGCAAATCTTCCTACTCTATCTATATTAAAAAAAGAAAGGTTGTATTCAATCATGCGAATTTGGATAAAAGAAATTTCAGACAACCGCTTAATAAAAGATATGGTTGTAACAAATACCAGCGAAGACACCCGTACCCACAAAGTATTTCAGGCACTGGACGAGGCCTGCCATGCATTTGACCTGGGAAAGCCCATCTGGCTTGACTCCAATATTACGGATTTTCAAGTTCATGCAAAAACCCGTTTTACAAAAGACAGTTTCATAGAGGAAATCCCTTTTGATTATTTAGAATTTCAAGTTATTGAAGAAGATTAAAAAAATATAAACTTTATTTTCTGTATTGACACCTGTTTTTTGCAGTAGTAATATCAATGTATACTTCATGTAGTTTTTAATACTACATGTTAAAGTTTTGATTATTTGTTAATACTACTATTAAATAAAGCGTTCTTAGTTATAGCAAGACGCCATACAGAATGCTCCTTATGAGCACACAAATTTGGAAAGGCAGGTTCATTTTATGCAGATTACAGTTCGAGATCCCGGAAGTGCACTGACACATTTTATTGCCATGATGATGGCAATTCTTGCATCTGTGCCGCTTCTTTTGAAAGCCGGTTTATCATCCGGTCCACTATGTTTTGTTGCAATGGCAGTTTTCATGTGCAGTATGGTACTTCTTTACGCCGCCAGCACAACATATCACACCCTCAATCTTTCCGAGAAAGCCCTTAAGGTTTTCCGCAAGATTGACCATATGATGATTTTTGTTCTCATCGCAGGTTCCTACACTCCGGTATGTCTGATTACCTTGGGTGGGAAGATTGGTTATACTTTACTTGCAATTGTATGGGGCATCGCACTTTTTGGCATCATTTTAAAAGCCTGCTGGGTTACCTGTCCAAAATGGTTTTCTTCCCTGATTTATATTTCCATGGGCTGGGTATGCTTAGGTGTATTTGGTACACTTTGGGATGTACTTCCACATGCCGCTTTCTTGTGGCTCCTTATCGGCGGCATCTTCTACACCGTGGGCGGCGTCATCTACGCATTAAAAATTAAAATCTTCGGCGGCAGATACGCCTATTTCGGCGCACACGAGCTCTTCCATGTATTCGTTATGCTCGGCAGCATCTGCCACTTCATATTCATGTTTAAATATGTCGCATAGCAAACGAATACGAAGAATAAGTAAATAGAAAAATACCCATATTCAATCTTGCGTGCCTTTTTAAAAACGTCATCACTTAACGAGGTTTTCTCGAGTTTAGTGATGTTACGTTTTTAATTGAGCGAGAGCGCGCACAAAAGATGAATATGGGTATTTTTATTTATATACTATTCTTCGTATCCGTTTGGATTCTGGCTCTGCCATCTCCAGGAATCTGCACACATGTCTTTTATTCCATACTGAGCTTCCCAGCCAAGTTCTTCTTTTGCTTTCTTCGCATCCGAATAGCAGGTAGCAATGTCACCAGGTCTTCTGTCTTTAATCACATAAGGAATCTTCACGCCTGTTGCAGCTTCGAAATTCTTCACAATGTCGAGTACACTATAGCCCTGTCCTGTACCAAGATTGTATATCTTAAGTCCGGCATTTTCTTCAATCTTCTTCAATGCTTTTACATGACCAATTGCTAAATCTACTACATGGATGTAATCTCTTACACCTGTTCCATCCGGTGTAT
>CAZHGE010000096.1:0-10024 GCA_964531805.1 uncultured Lachnospiraceae bacterium | reverse complement strand
CTCCAAGACAGAAGAAATATTTTGAAGTAGGAAGCTGCTCTAACTTAGGAGATGCGCAGGCAAGAAGATTAAAAATCCGTGTAAATGGTGAAAACGGAAAATATCTTGCACACACATTGAATAATACAGTAGTTGCTCCACCTAGAATGTTGATTGCATTTTTGGAGAACAATCTTCAGGCAGACGGTTCTATCAAGATTCCAGAAGCATTACAGCCATACATGGGTGGAATGAAAGTTATTCAGTAGTATATTTTGATATTGAATTATTATCAAATTTGTTAATAGAATGGGAGGCTTAAGAAATCATTGCATAAATATTTACGTGCGATAGGATTTTCATCCATTCAAAAAAGAAAAGATTATGAAAGACTGATTCGTTTCTGCGCACAGGATGCAACTGACCGGGCTTATACATCAAAAGTGTCGATCCATTCTAAAGCAGAAACGGATGAGGATTCTATGACAGCCGTTTTCTGTAAAGATTTTGCAGAGGGAATGGGATTAGCAGTATGTGGAGAGTATGATGAACAGAATCATTTTTCTTTTGACTACTGTTTTCCCTATCTTCGCGGTGATGGGATTACATCCTATGAAGATATTACCGTAGAACGCCATGCAGATAAAGAATCTTACGCTGGCGTATGCGATGATGTTAAGGTGGGGATTACTCTGATTTTTTATCTCCAGAATATGATTCCTTATTTGAAGGCAAGAAATTCAGGAACACTACCAGTAAGTGGAACTTCTCTTACATTATCTGCTTTATCATGTAAAGGGAGTATTATGATGCCTTTAAAAAAAAATGAGCATGATATAAGAAGAACTCAAAAAGCAGCAAATAGTCGTAATCGTTTGATGGAAGCAGCAAAAAGAGGGGATGAATCAGCTATTGAGAGTCTGACTTTAGAAGATATGGATATGTATACTTCTATCTCAAAAAAAATTCATCAGAATGATATTTATACAATTGTAGATACCTATTTTATGCCATATGGTGTAGAATGTGATCAGTATTCCATTATGGGAGAAATTTTATCCTGTGATTTAGTAGAGAATAATGTGACAAATGAGCAGATTTATAAAATGCAGTTATTGTGTAACGATCTGACATTTTCGATGTGTATCAATAAACTGGATTTATATGGGGAACCATTACCAGGAAGACGTTTTAAAGGTATTATTTGGCTGCAGGGAAAGATAAACTTTCCCGAAAAATAAATTTCCCCGGAAGATAAACTTCCTGTGAAAAATCAGTTATTCCAATGGGGGAATATTTAGACTGTAGCTGATAATCATAGAAGGATGTCCTCGTAGCTCAGCTGGATAGAGCGTTCGCCTCCTAAGCGAAAGGTCGCACGTTCAAATCGTGTCGGGGACGTTATTGAGGTAACTTATGGATTATATTATTTTTGATCTGGAATGGAATCAGAGCAGTCACCCTGGAGAGGTGGATGAAAATGGGAATGCTCTTCCATTCGAGATAGTAGAGATTGGGGCAGTAAAACTGAATGAGAACCGTGATATGATCGGTGAGTTTTCGGAATTAATCAAACCACAGATCTATCATGAGATGCACTATATCACTAGTAAACTGATTCATTTACAAATGGAACAGTTGGAAAAGGGAAAACCTTTTGTGGAAGTGATGGAACAGTTCTTGGAATGGTGTGGTGATGATTATATTTTCTGTACCTGGGGACCTTTGGATCTTTTGGAATTACAGAGAAATATGCGTTATTACGGTATGCTCCCTCTTTCTGACAGACCTATAAAATATTATGATATCCAGAAGTTATTCAGTATTGCATATGAGGATAAAAAGTCTAGAAGATCTTTGGAGTATGCTATTGATATGTTAAATATTCATAAGGATATTCCATTTCATAGGGCTTTTAGTGATGCTTACTATACAGCACAGGTATTCGATATGATTGAGGATCCTGCTGTTTTAGAAAAAGTATCTTTTGATACATTTATTTTACCAGATTGTAAAGAGAATGAAGTAAATATCCGTTTTATGGATTATGAAAAGCATATTTCCCGTATTTTTAAAGATAAATCCCATTTATTGAATGATAAAGAAATGACGGATATTAAATGTTTCCATTGTGGAAGACCTTTAAAGAAAAAGATGAAGTGGTTTTCTCCAAACGGAAAGCATTATTACTCAGTGGCGTATTGTCTGCGCCATAGTTATACCAAGAGTAAACTTCGTGTACGTAAAGCAGAAAGCGGGGGCGTATACGGTGTAAAAACAAATAAGAGTATTTCAAATGAAGATGCTAAGCAGATAAAAGAAAAGGCAAAGAATTTAAAAGGTGAATAAACTAAACAATGAAACGCTTGGCGAATTGTTTTAATGTATAAAAAAGACACGATATTTATGGAGTATAAATATTGTGTCTTTTTTAGTAGGACAATGTACTGCTATTAGAATGGTTTAAAGTGTTTCCAATCTAGTTGATTATTTTTTGTCTTATACTTTTTAATAATACGGCTTCTTCGATGATATTTGCGTGTGTTGATAATCATGGAGCGAATCATAAAAACTGCAATTAATAGAAGCGCAATGGCAATGATAGCAATAATTACATTTTTTACATTGATAAAAATAGTGTCACTTTCTTCCATAGTAGGTTCTTCCACGATTTGTGGTTTTGTTCCAAAGTCAAAAATGGTAACGGTATCTTCCACAGGAATAATGGAAGCAGAACCAACAAATATATCGTTAAATTTGTAATCAATGCGGGCAATTTCGTTGGTGTCTAAATTTTCATAAGTTAGTTCCGCAGTTGTTTCTGAAAAATCTACATTTTCTGGAAGGACAATGTAATTCTCCGGATCAATTTCTAAAATTGGTTTGCTGCTGCCAAAAAAGTCCGTATCTGTAGAAAAGAAATTAGAAGTATCAATGGAATAAGTCTTATCATTTTCTGCAACAGGCACAGCATAGAAATTTTGAAATCCATATTCAAAAAGTTCTATAGTATCTGTAAACTGATTAGGTGATTCTTCTTTTAAAATCACACACACCAGCTTCATACCATTTTTCTGAGCACAGGATACAAGTGTTTGTCTTGCATCATCTGTATAACCAGTTTTGGTACCGACTAAACCATCGTAAGCATATTGTTTACCAGGCAGTAGTTTACTTTTTGCCCAGACAATCATATCCTCTCTTGGCTGGGTTGATGTCTGGGGTACATGATAACTGGTAGTAAGAGACATTTTGGATAATAATTCATTTGAAAAGTATGCCTGTGCAATCAATGCCATATCATGTGCAGAGGTGTAATGGTTCTCATCATGAATTCCATTTGGAGTAATAAAATTGGAATTTGTACATCCAAGTTCCTTTGCTTTCTGGTTCATCAGATCACTAAACTGTTCCACATTGCCTTCTCCGCAGATATGCTCAGCAATGGCATAAGCTGCTTCATTGGCAGATCCAACTAAAAGTCCGTATAAGCATTGTTCCATGGTAATGGCATCGCCAACATTAATCCCCATGTTTGCATCTTCACGCCAGTTTATACTATGAATAGCTTCAGATGAAAAGGTGACTATTTCATCCATATCACATTTCTCAAAAGCAATTAGAGCTGTCAGAATTTTTGTAATACTGGCAGGGTAGAGCTTTTCATCAATATTTTTTGCATATAAGATGGAACCTGTATTAACTTCCATGAGAATGGCTGATTGAGCACCAATCTCTGGGCCAGCAGGCCAGTTCATATATTGGTTTGTTTCAACAGGAAGTTTTTTACGCTCTTCCGCTTCTGCATCATAGTCCCTTGCAGCAAAAACAGAAGTAGATATATTGGATAATAGAAGTACAGTACAAAGTGCTGATATCCATATTTTTCTATTTATAGATTTAAAAAAGAAACACATATATAGCTAAGAAAACCTTTCTATTGGTTTACTATTTTCTTTTATTGGAAGAAAACACATATTAATGTAATGATACACTATTTTCCTATAAAATTTAAGTCAAAAATAGAGCAATCACAAGAAAATTCTTATGATTGCTCTATGGTATACATTTTATTTTAAATTTCTACGTATATCGATGTAGTCGATAAGAAGTTTTAAGGTATTATCCAGACCGGTTTTACTGCTGTTAATGGAAATATCATAGTTACGGGAATCACCCCATTTTCCTTCACAGTAACTGTTATGGTAAAGTTTACGTTTCATATCTTTTTCTTTGATCAATTTTCTGGCATAGAAATCGGATAAATCGTATATATTTTTGATTCGTTCTACTTTTGATTCCATGTCACCTAGGATAAAGATGGAGATTAACCCATCATATTCTTTTAAAATATCTTCGCTGCATCTTCCGACAATTACAAAGGATTCACCTTTTTGTGCTTTTTTTCTTAAATAATCAAACTGAAGAAAGGCTACATTGTCTTCCGGGTGGCTGCTGAGTCCTTTAACAGTTCTATATAAACCAGGTTTTCTGATTTTCTCATCATGATGTTTTAATTTATTTGCATCGACGTTTTTTTCTAATGCGATTTCATCCAATAAATTGTGATCTAATAAAGGAATATTGTAATGTTCTGCTAAGTGCTGGGCAATTTCATGACCTGCGCTTCCAAATTCTCTGCCGATGGAAATAATAAATTGTGAACTCATTTCTTTCCCCTCCTTAGATTATAGGTATCTACAATAAATTACGAACATGGAAATCAGCATTACTATTAATGTAGCTGGAACCATTTTTTTACAATAAAGTCCCCATCTGATAATGTAACCTTCTCTTGCAGCAGTAGCAATACCTACAACGTTGGCAGACGCACCAATAGGAGTGGCGCTGCCGCCGATATCGGTACCCATTGCAAGAGTCCATGCTAAAACAGACAGATCTACTCCACAGGTTGCAGAAAGACTTTTGATAATCGGAATCATAGTAGTAGCAAATGGAATATTATCTACAAATGCACTTGCAATGGCAGATAACCAAAGGATAATGGCAATCATAACCATTACATTTCCACCACTGATTTTTCCAATAAAACCAGCCATGATTTCCAAAATACCGGTCTGTTCCAAACCGCCGATTACAACGAATAGACCGACAAAGAAGAAGATTGTTTTGTAATCTACTTTCTTTAATAATTCTAATGCATTTTTTCCGGCAGCAATTAAGGTTACGACAGCAACCATAGTACCAATAGCTGAAACAGTAAGACCAGTCTGTGCGTGTGTTACTAATAATACAATTGTAACACAGAATATGAGAGAATTCACAATAAATCCTTTTTTATCTGTAATAGCTGATGCAGGTGTTGGTAAGGAACTAATATCTACAGATTCCCCATTATTAGCAATAAGATCTTTTTTGAAAATAAAATAAAAATAAATAATAATTGCAATAACGGAAATTCCAGCAATCAAACCTGTATTTGTTATGAAATCAGAAAATGAATAGCCTAATGAAGTTCCGATAATGATGTTTGGAGGATCACCACACATGGTAGCGGATCCGCCTAAGTTTGCGCAGAATATTTCCGCCAAAATCATGGGAATTGGATTAAACTTAAGTAACTGTGATAATTCAATGGTAACAGCCGCAAGGAATAAAATAACGGTGATACTGTCGATGAACATAGCTAATATACTGGAAAGGATCATGAAAGTAACAAAAATAGAAATTACTTTATAATGAACCAGTTTTGCAATCTGCATACAAAGCCATCTAAAGAAGCCGACTTTTGCCATTCCTTCTACCATGACCATCATACCAAAGATAAAGATAATGGTTTCCCAGTTAATGCCGCTGGCAGTTTCTGCAGCTTCGCCGGTATGATACCAAAAGGCAGGAGTAAATATACTATGTACGTTAATTGTTTCCATTACAGCACTCATACTGTGCATGCCAAGGCCGAATACCAGTACTAAGGTAAGAACGGCACAAATTAAAGATACTACGTGTCTTTCTACTATTTCTGTAACAATGAATATGAACATTGCGATAAAAATAATAGAAGCTAAAATTTGAGCAATCATTTTTTTTCCTTTCTCATAAGTTTGTTTTTCCCCAAAATCACCTATTAATGCAGGTGGTGATTTGGTGCCTTTGTTAATCTACTTCTTTTTTTCTTTTTTTTCAAGTCAAAAATCTCTTTTCTAATGCCCATAAACAGTGTAAAATACTATGAATGATGTTTTTTTAACCGTTTCTTTACCAAGATAGTATAAAAACGATATATAGGAGAATGGTTTATTATGAGATTACGAAATATAACAGGTGCGGATACATATATTGAAAATAGTGAATATGTTGTACAGGATGAAAAATCAAAAAAAGGATGCTGGGGAGAGGTGTTTGGAAGAAAAGCACCTCTGCACATTGAAGTAGGAATGGGAAAAGGTCAGTTTTTAATGCAGCTGGCTTTACAGAATCCGGATATTAATTATGTGGGAATTGAAATGTATTCCAGTGTGCTTTTACGTGCTGTTCAGAAGATGGAAGAAAATCCGATGGATAATCTGCGTTTTATTCGTATGGATGCGAGAGAGATAGAAGAAGTGTTTGATAAGGGAGAAGTGGATAAGATTTATCTGAATTTTTCCGATCCATGGCCAAAGGATAGACATGCTAAGAGAAGACTTCCTTCCAGACAGTTTTTAGTCCGCTTTGACCAGATCATGAAAAAAGAGGGAAAGTTGGAATTTAAAACGGACAATAAGGACTTGTTTGATTTTGCAGTGGAAGAAGTAGAACCAGCAGGATGGAAGATTGATGCTATTACTTATGATCTTCATCATGATGAAGTAATGAATCAGGGTAATATTATGACAGAATACGAAGAAAAGTTTTCTTCAAAAGGGAATCCGATTTATAAGTATATTATTTCCCGCAATTAAAGGAAATTTTGTAATAGATGGTGTCGCAGTGTGGCAGTCAGTTGAATAGAAAAAAAGAGGGTACCGGCAGAGCGGTACCCTTTTGTATTTATTGTAGTTATCTTAAAATTTTATGAATAGTATTTCCTTTTTGCTCCGAATAAGGAGGATAACGGAAAGGAAGATCTAAAGAGCCACTTATAATCATGGATTTTTGGTGGGTAAAGGTATCAAAACTATATTTTCCATGATAACTGCCCATTCCACTGGCACCAACGCCGCCGAATGGAAGATGTTCGTTAGCTACATGCATGATGGTATCATTGATACAACCGCCGCCAAATGAAAGTGTGGAAACTACTTTTCTCTTAAAATCATGGTTTCTTCCAAAAATGTAACATGCCAGGGGCTTTGGTCTGTTTTTTATAATTGAAAGAGCTTCATCTAAGTCATCGTAAGCAATAATGGGAAGAATAGGACCAAAGATCTCGTTTTTCATGATATCATCATTAAAATCTGCTTCTGTAAAAATAGCAGGCTCAATTTTAAATTTCTTTTCATCCACTTTACCGCCCATAACAGATGGGGCATTGGCAATTAAGTTTTTCAACCGGATAAAATGATGAAGGTTAATAATATGCGGATAATCCTCATTGTCTAAAGGACTTGCTAAAAATTGATAGAAGTTCTTCTGTAATAAGGAAATAAATTCGTCTTTTTTCTCTCTTGGAATCACTACATAATCGGGAGCTACACAAGTCTGGCCCGCGTTGATAATTTTGCCCCATGCAATGCGTTTGGCAGCGCGCTTTAAATTAGCGCTTTTGTCAATGATACATGGACTTTTACCACCTAATTCTAAAGTGACAGGTGTGAGATTTTCACTGGCATGACGCATTACAATTCTGCCAACGCGTTCGCTTCCTGTAAAAAAGATATAGTCATACTGGCAGGAAAGAATGGCATCGTAATCTTCATCCACGTCCACAACATGAACATAGGAAGAAGAAAAAGCAGAGTTGATCATTGCCTTAATCAGTGCGCTGGTATTGGGGCTGCTGCGCGAAGTTTTGATTACGGCACAGTTGCCGGCAGCAATAGCACCTATTAAAGGCGATAATGTCAGGAAAAACGGATAGTTCCATGGTGACATGATTAAAACAACGCCATAAGGTTCTTTGTAGATATAACTTTTTGCTGGAAAATGTGTCAAAGGTGTTTTACGCCGCTCTGGTTTTGCCCACTTGTCCAAGTGGCGGAGTGCATAGCGGATCGAGCTGATTACTAGACCGACCTCTGTCATAAAGGCTTCCTGATTAGACTTTCCAAGATCCTTTTGCAGGGCATCGTAAATAGCCGATTCATTTTCCTTGATGGCAGTTAATAGATTTTTAAGTGCATCATGGCGAAACGCAGTATCTTTTGTAATATTAGAATTGAAATAGTTATGCTGTGCTGAAACGAGAGCTTCTATCGTCATGAATACGGCCTCCTTATATAAAAGTAGGAAAAATATTTGTTAGATTTATCCTGAATCAAATTTAAGAAAAAGTCAAGAAAAATCCGACTTGCAACCGCCAAACGGTTATATTATGATATAGTATATAAGTAACAAATGAAAAGGGACGGGGAAAAATGAGCAAACAGAATAATCAGAAGAAATTACCATCACAGATGATGTTAATGATTCGGGGGTTTTTAGCATGTTACCTATTGTATTTGGCATCTGATATTATAAAGACAGAAGATTATGCTAATCCACGTATGCTGGTAATAGGAAGCGCTGTATTATTTATTATTGCAGGCGTGGTTTTAATTGTGGACTTAATCCGTATCTTTATAAAGGGGGAATATGAAGGTGGGAAAGCAGATAATAGCGAAGAATAGGATAATAAGTATTTTACTTGTTTTGGTATTAACGGGATGTATGCTTGTTGGTTGTTCCAATCAAGACGATGTAGAATTTTTGGATGGAGAATTACCGGGTCTTGGGAAAACTGTAGGTTTAGTAATGCCGACACAGCATTCAGAGAGATGGATTCATGACTGTGCTTATATGAAAGAGCAGTTAGAGGCTCTTGGGTATATGGTAATCGATCAGTTTGCTGAAGATGATGTAGAATTACAAATTTCTCAGATTGAAAGTTTTATTGAGCAACAGGTAGACTGTCTTGTTATAGCAGCAATTGATTCCAGTAAGTTAGTAGAAGTAGAAGCTAAGGCAAAAGAAGCAGGAATTCCAATTATAGCTTACGATCGTCTGCTCATGGATACGGATGCCGTGTCTTATTATGCTACTTTTGATAATAAGGGTGTCGGAATTGCAATCGGTGAAACGATAGTAGCGCAGGCTGGTTTAGAAGAGGTCAGGGCAACTGGAGGTTATAAGACCATTGAGTTTTTCATGGGTTCACCGGATGATAACAATGCAATAAAACTGCATGAGGGACTTATGGAAGTACTGCAGCTATATTTGGATGATGGTACATTATTATGCAGATCGGGCAGGGTTTCTTTCGAAGATACTTGTATATTAAGATGGTCGCAGGAAACAGCTGAGCAGAATTGTAAAAAGTATCTGAACCGCTATTATCAGACAGAGGATTTGGATATTTGTGCATCTGCTTTTGATAAGTTTTCGTATGGTTGTATTGATGCTTTAGAAGATGCGGGATATACGGAAGAAAACTGGCCTATTATTTCAGGACAGGATGCGGAGATAGAAGCATGCCAATATATTTTAGAAGGGAAACAGACTTTTACTGTTTATAAAGATGCCCGTCTGTTAGCAGAGAAGTGTGTGATTATGGTTAATGCTGTATGTAATGGTACAGAGGCGATAGTGAATGATGTGACGCAGTATCATAATAATGTGATAACCGTTCCTTCTTATTTATGTACGCCGGTTGTAGTTGGTGAGAATAATATGAAGGTGCTTTTAATAGACAGTGGTTATTATAGTGATGATCAGCTGTATGACTGGAAACAAAATTAAAATCCTCTTTTGCTGATTGATTTTTTAGATATTTTTTTAGATATCAATCATTATTTGATATGATAGGATAATAAAAAAACCTTGGAAATTCAAAATTCCAAGGTTTTTTAAGTCGGCGCGACAGGATTTGAACCTGCGACCTCTGCGTCCCGAACGCAGCGCTCTA
>CAZHGE010000095.1:0-10079 GCA_964531805.1 uncultured Lachnospiraceae bacterium | reverse complement strand
CTGCTTCGCTTACAGTTTCACCTAAATAGCTCTCAGCGTCTGCTTTTAATTTCTGTAAAATCATAGCTGAAATCTGCTGTGGAGAGTATTTCTTATCATCAATTGTTCTGCCGTTGTCTGTACCCATATCTCTCTTAATAGAAGAGATTGTCTTTTCTGCGTTAGTAACAGCCTGACGTTTTGCAGGTTCACCAACTAATCTTTCTCCTGTTTTTGTAAATGCTACAACAGATGGTGTTGTTCTTGCGCCTTCTGTATTTGCGATAACAGTTGGTTTACCACCTTCCATAACCGCTACACAACTGTTTGTTGTTCCTAAATCGATACCAATGATCTTGCTCATTTTTCTTTCCTCCTCTTAAACTTGTGCCTATTTGGGCATATTAGAATATTTTGTTACAAATGTTTTTCTTACCTGCTTAATTTATTTCTATTGTGTAACAGCAACCATACTGTGTCTCACAACAGTTTCACGATACATATAGCCTTTCAATAACTCCTGTGCCACGACGCCTTCTTCGTATTCATCGCTTTCCACCTGCATAACTGCATTGTGGAAATTCGGATCAAATTCCTGACCAACAGCTTCAATCGGCTTCACACCCAAACCCTCTAATTCGGTCATCATCTGCTTGTATATCATGTTCATACCTTCCGCAAATGCACCGCCTTTATCCGTTTCTGGGACAGCTGCCAGACCTCTTTCAAAATTATCTACTACTGGAAGAATCTTTTCTACTACACTTTTGGCTCCCATCTCAAACATGGCTGCTTTTTCCTTCTCAGTACGTTTACGGTAATTTTCAAACTCCGCCATCTGACGTTTCACTCTGTCTTCTAGTTCTGCAATTTTGGCTTCATAAGCTTCCGCCTTCTTATCAGACGACTTCTTTTTCTTACCAAACTTCTTATCTTTTTCCTGGGCAGTTTCTTCCTCAACATTACCTGCCGTTTCATCTGCCTCTTCTGCCGTCTCTGTGACAGTCTCTTCTGTTTTCACCTCAACAGTTTCCTCTGCAGAAGTTTCCGCATCAGAAGTATCTGCTTTCGTATTTTCTTCTAAAATTTCTTTTTCCTGATTGGACACGTTTCTCATCCTTTCTGTTTTTAATCTTTCTTATATAATGAATCTAACTGACGCATCACCGTTTTCAGATTATCGACTACTTTATCGTAATCCATACGCTTTGGTCCGATAATTCCTATCGTTCCCTTCATGCCTTCACCCAATTCATAAGTTGCAGTTACAATACTACAATCATCCATGGACTGCACTGGAGCTTCTTTACCGATATACACCTGAATGCCGGTATTGTTTTCATCTGCTAATGTCTCATGAACGAGTTCATTTAATACATGCTTTTCTTCAAAAGTATTGATTAACTCGCTGGCCTTCTGATGATCCGCCAGTTCCGGATATTTGAAGATATTGTTCGTACCACTGGTGTAAATTTCCAATTCCTCTTCTTCGTGAATGGAATCTGCCACTGCATCAATTACTTCTCCCACAATATCACTGTGGATACCGGCCTGTTGCTTTAAGTTGGTAATCATCGCTAAGTTTATTTCTTCTATTGATAAACCATTCAAATGTGTATTCAGCAAAATATTTAATTTTAAAACAGTTTCATCCGTCAACTCTTCCGACACATCTATGATCGTATTCTTAATCACATTACCTTCTACTACCACGACCACCAAAATCTGATCGGTGTTTACTTTTGAAAGCTGAATAAACTTTAATTTGTTGCGGTGCATCACCGGTGCAGATACCATAGTCGCATAATTGGTATTGGTCGCCAACAGTTTCGCTGTCTGTTTTAAAAGATGATCCAGCCGGTCTTCCTTTTCTAAAAGGCTTTCCTTTAATTCCTGAACTTCTCTTTCCTTCTCCTGCATCATCGTATCCACATATAAACGATAACCTGCATCCGAAGGAATTCGTCCGGCAGAAGTATGGGGCTGCAAGATATAACCCATTTCTTCTAAGTCCGCCATTTCATTCCGAATGGTCGCCGAACTTAAATTCAAATCAGTGTATTTGGAAATGGTCCTGCTGCCTACCGGTTCGCCGGTTTCCAGATAATTGCGGATAACCGCTTGTAAAATTTTCATCTTACGTTCATCCAGATGCATTTCCATTCCCCCTTTTCTTATTTGTTAGCACTCAACCCTTTCGAGTGCTAACACCTTCTAGACACAAGATATCACTGTCACTATCTATTGTCAACAAATTATTTGCAAATAAATTATAAAAAATATATAAAAAAAGCCATCCGCAATATTACGGATGGCCTGCCATGTTCCATTATTAAATGTTGAAATCACCAGCGATTTCGTTGTTGAATACATAGTATACTTTTGATTCTTCTGGCTTAACGTATAACTGAACGTCTTTTAATTCAGAAGCTTTCTTATTGTAATCATATACCCATACATCATTAGCAATATTTGCTAAATCTTCTGATGTATAATTCTTGTCTGCAAACTGAATTGCAATCTTAACTTCTTTCTTAGCAGATGCTTTTGCTGCTGTTGCAGCCTTTTTAGCAGGTGCTTTTGCTGCTGTCTCTTTCTTAACTGTTTCCTTCTTAGCAGTTGTTGCTTTCTTTGTTGTCTTAGCTGCTGTTTCTTTTTTAGCTGCCGCCTTCTTTGCTGGAGCCTTAGCTGCTTTTTCTTCTACTTTTGTATCTGCTGCTTTAGCTGCTTCTGCCTTTACTTCAACTTTTGTTTCTACAGCTGGTGCTGCTTTTACTTCTTCTTTTTTTGCTAATGTAGCAACTGGTTTCTTTGTTGTCATAATTAATTTTCCTTTCCCCTAAAAATGACTTTTATTTTTATTCTTACGTATCCTGTCAAGTCAAAATCTTCTAGTCTCACCATACGAGTTTACTTTACAAAAATCGACATGTCAATGCAATCTCTTACCAAAGAAATCGCAAAAAATACGCTTTCTTTATGCAAAAAACATAAAATATGCAATTACAACGATACCTAATACGATGCGATACCAGCCAAAAACTTTAAAGTCATGGCGTTTGATGTAATCCATCAGGAAACGTATCACCACCACGGAAACTACAAATGCAACTACCATCCCTACAAGCAGGATAATCAGTTCAGATGCAGAAAATGCAAAACCAAATTTGACTAATTTTAACAGACTAGCTCCCAACATCGTAGGAACTGCTAAGAAGAATGTAAACTCCGCCGCCACTGTTCTGGAAACACCTAACAACAAGCTTCCCACAATCGTAGAACCGGAACGTGAAGTTCCCGGAAATACCGCTGCAATCAACTGGAAGATTCCAATGATAAAGGCAGTCTTATATGTAATCTGGGAAATGTCCGTTATCTTTGGTGATGCACTTTTATTTTTATTTTCAATCACAATAAAAAGCACACCAAATAAAATAAGCATAACGGCAACTGTCAGATAATTTTGAAAAAGCGCATCACAGACTTCATCCAATCCAAATACAACCAAAAGTCCTGCCGGAATACAGCCCACCACAACTTTAAACCACATCTGCATAACATCTTTTCGAATCACTTCTTTGGACTTAAAATCAAATGGAAATAATTTTCCCCAAAAGATCAGCACTACCGCTAAAATGGATCCAAACTGGATAACCACCTTAAACATTTCCCAAAACTCCGGTGTTACATCCAGTGTCACAAACTCATTTAGCAGAATCATATGCCCCGTACTACTAATCGGCAGCCATTCTGTAATTCCCTGTACGATACCAAATAAAATGGATTTTAAAATTTCAACCATACTTTTCCTCCTATGAGACTATCCCCCATTTTTATTACGCGTTCTTTCTCTAAGATGTAAACAAAAAGTAAGGGCGACCACCTAAGAGACCTCCCTCACTTTTATCTTTTTATGTAATTACTACTATGTTATTCTGAATTACCACCAGCGTTTGTACGCAATCAATGCTGCCAACGGAATTACCACTTCACATATCTGAACAAAAAATCCCGCACTGTCCTCTGTTACACCGCCAAATTCTTTGTAAGAAACAATAATATAATAAAGAAAAGAAATGGCAGCTCCAGCTAAACATGCAATTGCCACTCCACGGTTCAAACGCATCATGGACACTGCACATATCCCAACATACAATAACATGATAAAAATCTGAACATATTTCAAAATACCTTCTGGCAGATATGCAGAACACTTACTCTCTTTTGCATGTTTAGAGATCAGAATAGAAAAGCCATACAATGCTCTGGATATAACAAATCCATATGCCAGTATAAACAAACCATCTATCGGCATCTCACTCCAAATACCAATTGCCAGCATAAAGTAGCACACACACACAATGATAGCAAAATATCCACCATGAGAGTCTTCTAAAATCTGTAACTTCTTTTCCCGTGGCTGATGGGAACACATGGCATCCACTGTACGGAAAAAGCCATCCAAATGTGATCCCCCCGATAAAATACTAGGTAATACCGCACAAACCACTGCCGGTAAAACAGGATAATTACATAAATAAGGATATGCAACTGCCCAGCCACTTATTACTAATCCAATAATGGCACCAATAAGAGGAATAAACACCAAAATACATGCTGTATTCTCTTTACTGCGTTCCATCTTTGTCTTTGGACTTATGGAATACGTGGAAAATGCCATTAAAAAACTATTCCAAATTGTTTTCATTATTGTCCTTCTCTCTATTCAACCACTACATCGGAACCGTACTCATCCCATACAATACAAATCCAGGTCTTACCTGGATTCAACTGAATCGGATTCCCATCCGCATCCAGATATTCAGCCGGAGTATTATCATAAATACGTCTCCATGTTCCCTCAATCATCTTGCCGCCAGTAAACACCTGCACTTTATATCCATTGTCACCATGACAGCCAAATGCAAGATAATCATCTGCATCCCTTACTTCTCCATGACAATACTGGAAAATAACATTTGTTACTGCCAGCTGATTACCTGTTACCTCGTCAATATGCTCCGCGCCGTACTGATAACGGTAATACAACTGATCTTCCGGATTGTATTCAAATCTAGCCTGTACTCTTGAAAAACCATTCGCGTCATCTGTACCTTTTCCCCCTGGATACAAAACAGATGCATCTGTTTTTGAAGAATATAAAGTATCTGTTCCATTCTCTGCAAAAACAAATTTTTCGACATAAGAATCGTCATGCTCTGTCCGATAAGCAAACTTCTCAATATCCTGAATGAGTCCTTCTTGATCAATATAAACATTGTGAGGTGCTTTTCTATCCGTAGAACGGTAGAAAGAATGTGATGCAGGCTTATCAATTCCGGAAACAGCACCACTAATATTATCCACGCGGTCAGAATTAAGCAAATCTCCCACATAAGGAGTAGCCTGTCCAAAGTGAGCATACAACGCATCATATTCCATTGCGAAGTATACAAAATAGTCCCTGCTGCTTCGGATAGAACCTATTTTTTCTATATTATTGTAATCCTCAAAAATTCCCATCAGACGGGTAATTCGCCCTTCAACTGGCACTTCATAAATAATAGCCGCCTCTTCTGTTCCCGACTGAGGGCATCCTTCTTCTATATTATTTAACATAACAGCAAGCGGTCTCTGATTGCGGATTGTCTCCGTCACTGGAAGTCCCGTCAGTGTACTAACAGCAGTAACTTCTTCTACTACCTCTTCCGCTTCCTGTGAAGTATTTTCTTCTATATTCTGTTCAGGAGTATTTGTCTGCGGTGCACATGCTGCGAGCAGCAATGCACAGGAAATGGACAACGCTCCCAATAATTTCTTTTGCATATTTGTCTTCTCCCCAAACGAAGTCATTACATCATATCATTGTACAACCATATGTCAAAAAAATCTACTTCTTTTTAATGAATCAGATGTAGTTTCTGAGCAACCCTTAACAATATATGACCTTTTGGCATAGATTTTAATTCATTTTTACGAATTGCACCCGATTTAATTGCTAAAGCAAAATACGTGAGCACTGCCGCAATCAGACTTGGAATTAAACAGATGATGTTTTGTAACATCTCTGAACCCGTAAATCCTGCCAGTTCCATACCTTTTGCCAAACCATAGTAAACACCTGCCGTCACAATTCCCATCCCCAAAGCAGCCAAGAACGGAAGCAAGAATGTACGGAACATTTCTTGATCATAACTTAAATGCTTCTTTATAGAATATCCATTCATAATGCACATTAAGAACGAATATAACACCGTCGCTATACACAGAGCATACAAATCTAAATTCGTATACAACAATAAAGGTACTAAAATCAGGGTCTGTATAATCAATGCAAATAATGCATGGGTAACCGGCTTATTTACCTTTCCTGTGCCCTGTAACACTGCATTGGTAAGCGTAGATAATGCATAAAAAACAACTGCCACTGCCATAGTCCGTATTAACGCTGCTACAATATCTACACTGGCTTTCTGTGGATATAAAAGCAGTACGATGGGCTTTGCCAGTACAAACAAACCAACTGCCGATGGAATGGAAATCAGCATCGTTACTTTAATGGCCTGAGCAATCTTATAATTGGTCTCTTCCCTTGCGTGTACTTCATAAGTCCGTGCAATTGTAGGAATAATAGCCGCTGACATAGAAGACGCTATGGCTACTGGAATATTAATAATCTGCATGGCTTTCCCAGAATACAGACCATAATTCGTAGTAGCCTGCACTTCATCATAGCCTTTAAACATCTGCATCAATCCCTGATAAAACTTAAGGTTTGACACTGTGTTCAGATTGTAGATGAAGGTGCTTAAAATGACCGGAGTTACCATACCGATGATAATTCCAAACACCTGCCCATAGGACAGTACTTCTTTTGTCCGGTCTTTACTGAGTCTTTTTTGAATAGAGGGACGATTCAGCAGATAAATCAGCCACATAAAAATCAAGGCAATCAGTACACCGCTTCCCGTTCCAAGTGCACTTCCCGCAGCACCATAGATTGCCTGGGTAGTCGTATCCTGTTCTACTACCACCTGCATCAAAAGATACGCAGCTAAAATACTGATTCCTGCGTTAAATATCTGTTCTAAAATCTGAGACAGTGAGGTCTGCAGCATGGTTCTATGTGCCTGAAAATATCCTCGAAGCACTCCTAATAAGCCTGATAAAAAAATAGTCGGTGCAAATACACGCAGTACCGCTGCTGAATTTTGTCCCACAAACAGTTCTGCGCCAAAAAAACATGCCGCACTTCCAATACCGCCAACCACAATCACATAAATAAATGCACAATGAAATATCCTCTGCGCATTCCGATACTCTCTTTTAGCAAGTCTTGCTGCAATTACCTTAGAAAGTGCCGATGGAATACTATAGGACGAAACCAGTAAAATGATGGTATAAATCGCATATGCCGTATTATAATACCCATTTCCTTCATCCCCAATGATTGCAACTAACGGGCTTCTATATAAAATTCCAATCAATCTGACTACGATTCCTGCCGCCGCTAATATACCGGCCTGCATAATGAATCCGCCTTTTTTATTATTGCCCATGTGATATCCTATATGTCAATTCTATTATAAACTATTTTTTTGCCCACTAAGATGGCTCGTAATATGCCACAGTGTTTAATACCTATGAATGAATTATAAGTCGATTTTTTTGATATTGCAAGTTATGCCAGATACCTCTGATATACTTCCCCGTCCCAAATGATTTCTTCTTTAAAATGAAATCCCAGTTTTTCCAGAAGATGTATGGAAGCTTCATTTTCTTTTTTTACCAATGCTTGTACTGTATCAAGTTCATAGACAGTTCTTCCAATTTCCATTAAGTGGCTGCATATCTCATAAGCATAGCCATTTCTCCAATAGGGCTCGCCAATTACAAATCCCAGTTCCACTTCTTCAAAACCGGGACGATAATTAAAACCGGCACGCCCGATTAATTTTCCATCCTCTTTCCGATGAACCAGCCATGTTCCAAATCCATAATATTCATAAACATTTTTTATATAATCCCGAATATACTGCTTTTCCTGTTCTTTATCCGAAAACAGCCCTTCCATATACCGTGTCACCAACGGACTTTCATACAATTTATATAAATCGTCAACATCCTTTTCACTCATCTCCCTCAATGTACATCTTGGCGTCTGTGTGATATCCCAAGGCTCACCAGCAAAACGCTGATAAACCTTCTGCAGATATTCCCACTCAACATCTTCCGTCCCTTCCACCGCATACTGCGTTCCAGTCAGAAGTCCGCTCACGCCTTCATGATATACCGCCACGGTATAGCATCCCTGCGACTGTAAAAAAGTTAATAGATCCGCATCATCGGATAAATACAACACACCTTCTTTTTCAAGCGGCAACATTCCCATTAATTTTTCATTACAATTCTCTTTCAAACACCAAACTGTCTTTCTAAGCATATGGTCTTCTTTCCTGTTTCATTCAGATTTATCCGTAAAATTTTCTATTTTTATATCCTCCTCTATGATAACGGATTTTGTATTCTTTTTCGATACTTATATTTCATTTTGCACAAATATATAGAGTATGATAAAATACTTTTGCGCCGGAATACTTCCGGTTTATTTTTAAAAAGAAAGGACTAACAATTATGGCACAGAATCCTATTGTTACTATTACAATGGAAAATGGTGACGTGATGAAAGCTGAATTATATCCTGAAATCGCACCTATTTCCGTAAATAACTTTATTTCTTTAATTCAGAAAAACTATTACGATGGTTTAATCTTCCACCGTGTCATCAAAGGCTTTATGATCCAGGGCGGCTGCCCGGATGGAACGGGCATGGGCGGCCCAGGCTATTCCATCAAAGGTGAGTTTGCACAGAACGGTTTTGCAAATGATCTCAAACATACAGAAGGTGTTCTTTCCATGGCAAGAGCTATGCACCCAGACTCAGCAGGTTCACAGTTCTTTATCATGCACAAAACATCTCCTCATTTAGATGGCGGTTATGCTGCATTCGGTAAAGTAATCGAAGGTATGGATGTAGTAAATAAGATTGCTGAAACAGCAACAAACTACTCTGATCGTCCTTTAGAGGAACAGAAAATCAAGTCCATGACAGTGGATACATTTGGTGTGGAATATCCGGAACCAGAAAAAATGTAGTTAAAAAAGCGGTTTTTTAACCGCTTTTTTTCGTTCATTTTTTGTTCATATTTAATTTAAAAAAACTTCACGCAAGGAACATTTTTTATCCATTTTTATTGCGTATACTTTCAATATAAGATAAAGACAGATTCAAAGTGTTAATAATAACTTTTTCATAATAAATGCCAAGCAAACAGAGTTTGCTTGGCATCCTCCCTTTTATAGGAAATCAAAAAGGTCAGTTCATTTGAACTGACCTTTTTATGTAAAGCATTAAGCCTTATTTACAGAACCAAAGATTTCCATTTTTTCTTTAACAGTTGCTTTGATTGCTTCGAAACCAGGAGCAAGAAGTTTACGAGGATCGAATCCTTTACCTTCTAAATCTTTTCCATCTTCGATGTACTTACGTGTAGCAGCCGCGAAAGCTAACTGACATTCTGTATTAACGTTGATCTTAGCAACACCTAAAGAGATTGCTTTCTGGATCATTTCTGTAGGAATACCTGTACCGCCGTGAAGAACTAATGGCATTTCTCCTGTTAACTGCTGAATAGCATCAAGAGTTTCGAAAGATAAACCTGCCCAGTTTGCAGGATATTTTCCATGGATGTTACCGATACCAGCTGCTAAGAAGTCTACACCTAAATCTGCAACAGCTTTACATTCGTTAGGATCTGCACATTCACCCATACCTACAACGCCGTCTTCTTCACCACCGATAGAACCAACTTCTGCTTCTACAGAAATTCCCTTAGCGTGAGCTGCAGCTACGATTTCTTTTGTCTTCTCAACGTTTTCTTCGATTGGATAGTGAGAACCATCAAACATTACTGAAGAGAAACCTGCTTCGATACATTTGTAGCAGTGATCGTATGAACCATGATCTAAGTGAAGAGCTACGGGAACTGTAATGTTCTGATCTTTGATAAGACCATTAACCATACCAACTACTACATCAT
>CAZHGE010000094.1:0-10239 GCA_964531805.1 uncultured Lachnospiraceae bacterium | reverse complement strand
CCCTTTAACATATATTTTAATATTGAAGTGATGATAAAAATATGTTATAAATATATGTTAGAAAAGTATGTTATAAAAGATGGTTGGAATAGAACTGTTATAATAACAGTTTATATTTGGAAGAAAGAGAGGAATAGAAATGTTTTGTCCTAAATGTGGAACTAATTTGCCGGATACGGCGGTATTTTGTAGTAAATGTGGATATGCAATAGAGGAAAGAAACAACGGCGAGAAGAAGTCCGTTGAGAAAAAAAAGAAAAAGGGGCATAGTTGGGGCATTTTGCTTTTGGTAGTTTGCATATTTTTGGCTATTGGTATATTTCTGATATATCAATGGAAATGTGTTGAGAATATTAATACGCAAGGAGACATATTGGAATTGCATGAGTATGAATACGATGAACAAGGAAATCAGGAGAAATCGACAGAATATAATTCGTATGGAAGGGTGCAGAGGTGGTATGAGTGCGACAGCCAAGGCAATGTTGTAAAAGAAGTTGAGTTTGAGTGGGATGACAATAGAAGAGACGGTAGTACATTCTTTTGGAATAAATATGAATACGACAGTCAGGGTAATATGGTGACATGGATAAAGTATGATGCGTATGAGAATATAGAGGAGTGGAATGACTATGAAAATGATAGTCAGGGCAATACCGTGAAAAGGACAGTTTATAACTCGTACGGCAATATACAGAAGTGGGATGGGTATGAATATGACAACCAGGGCAATATGGTGAAATGGACAGCTTATAATTCGGATAACAGTATAAAGGGGTGGTGTGAGTATGAATATGACAGTCAAGGCAATATGGTGAATGAGATAGAGTATAAGGCAGATGACAGTGTGAGATATTTGCGTGAGTATGAATACGACAGCCAGAGTAATATGGTAAAAGAGTTGGGATATGATTCGGAAGGTAATATACAGTTGCAGAAGGAATATGACAGCCAAGGCAAGCTGATAAAGGAGACAGAGTACAATGAAGATGGCAGTGTGAGTGATTGGTGTGAGTATGAATACGACAGTCAGGGTAATATGGTAAAAGAAACATCTTCTGATTCTGGGTTGACAGAGTATAAATACGACAGTCATGGTAGGCTGGTAAAGGAGATGGATTATGATGAAGATGGTAGCGTGAGCTATTGGTATGGATATGAATACGACAGCCAAGGCAATTTGGTAAAAGTGACGGAGGCAGATAGTCGAAAATGGACAGAATATAAGTATAACAGTCAGGGACATGTGATAAAAAAGATATGTGAGGGTACAATTTTCAAAAACTTTGGTATTCCGGAGATTGAGGTTGAGCATGATAGTCAGGGCAATGTGATAACAAAGCCAAGTGTAGATGCAACGGGTATTTTGGAGGAACCTTATAGGAGTGAGACTGAGTATGATAGTCAGGGCAATGTAGTAAAAAAAGTAACCTATGATGAAAACGGCAACATGAAAGAATGCATGTACTATGAGTATGAGTATGACAGCCAAGGAAATATGGTAAAAAGCATAATGGACGATGGGGAGCATACGATAAATAGCATTATAGAGTATGAATACGATAGTCAGGGCAATATGGTGAAAAAGACATGCTATGAGTATGAGGAACTAGAATATGTTTATGAATATGACATGCAGGGCAATATGGTGAAAGAAATAGTTTATTTGGGAATGGACGAGGCTCATGGATGGAATGAATTCGAGTACGACATCAAAGGAAATCGGGTTAGACAAAAGTGGTTTTTGAATGATGATTATTCATATACGGTCCGTGAGTACGAATCCAATAGTCAGGGCAGTATGGTATTTTCTAAAGAATATGAGGAAAATATTTTCTATAGTTTTGTAGGTAATATTGCAGGACCGGGAGAAGAAGATGGAGATTATGTATCCGGAACAGAAGTTACTGTAGTATTGGCAACTTCCGATGGACAGGAAATCTATAGAACGACGACATCTGTCTTCCCGCTTGCTATGAATATAGATGGAATTACTGGAGGAGAAAATGGAGTGATTACCCTTGAATATAAAGTTTCTGATGAAGATAGAAGCATCCGCCGAGCAGTAGAATTTACAAAAGAAAATTAATAAAAACTTTAGGAGGAAAAACAATGGCATTATTAAACAAATTATTGGGAAAAGATGAAAGAGAAGAAAATTTAAAGAAGGAAATTAAGAGTTTAGAGTTTCGTAAGGAATCTGTTTTAGCATCCATACATGGTGAAATCAAACAGTTAAAGTCAGAGCAAAAAACAATTTTTTTAGAGGCTGGAAAGTATGCATATGAAACATGGTGTGAGAATAAGACACAAGCAGATTTAACTACTTATTGGAATCAGGCGCAGGAACTGGATGAAAAAATAGCAATGCAGAAAGCAAAGAAGAAAGAAATGTCAGACCGTTATGATGAAGAAATCCAGCTAATTGCAAGTAATCTTAATATGACAGTAAATAACAATGCCCCAGCAGTTCCTTCTGATCCTGATTCTGTATCTTGTCCTAATTGCGGAATGGCAATAGCAGACGGAGATATCTTCTGTCAGGGTTGCGGTACAAAATTGCAGTAGCAAATAATTTTACGATATGAGTAGGAGAAAACGATATGTTTTGTGAAAAATGTGGAGCGAAGTTGCCGGATACTGCCAGTTTTTGCAATAAGTGTGGAAATACATTAAGAAAGAATGTGAATACGGTACAGACACCAGTGAGAAAAGTTTCTAATATTACTATCAATCAAAAGAAATCTCCTTCGTTAGCATTGAAAAACTGCAAGGGATTGTTTAAGATTTTAGCAGGAATTGTATTGCTGATTGTTTTGATTATAATTGCAGTTGCAGTGTTTTCAGGTATTCAAAAAAAGACAAGCGTTTACGGAACTTGGACGGATGTGAATAAAACAATAACTTTCACTTTTAATGAGGATGGAAACCTACGGATTTCGGGAGCAAATAATATACTTGGAGCAGACGCTTTTCAATTTACAGAAGAAGATGGTATATTACACCTGCAAGCACAGGGATTGGCAGGAATCGGAGTGGATTTGGAATATGAAATTGTGGATGATACTCTGAACATAAGTATTATGGGGCAGAATATGACACTTTATCGAGCATTAGGGGATACCGATGCGGAAAATGTTGAAGAAGCAGTGGAAAACTGGGTAGAAGATGCGCTTGATACCGTGCAGGTATATTCTCTTTACGGAACATGGACAGATAGTTATGGTGCAATCTCCTTTACTTTCAGTGAGGATGGGAAACTGCGTGTTTCGGGCTTGGAAGATACTTTGTCAGTGGATGCGTTTGCTTTTTCGGAGGTAGATGATGATACATTGCAATTAAAGGCAGAGTCTGATAATCCGATTATTGGTGTGGTTGGTCTGAATATGGATTATGAAATTGAGGGCGATACTATGACAGTGTCGATTGCAGGCAAGCAGATTAATCTTGTTAAGAAAGAATAGCATCATAATCAGATTTAGTATAGAGATGATGATGTGAATATTCTTGTAAAGACAAAAGAAACAGGAGCAATAACCGATTGAATTGGGAAAATGGCATAAAGTTCCAGTTATTACAATTAACATAATTAATTGCAAAGTGATATAAACATGCAAGAAGCCGAGGTTTCTCGGCTTCTTGTAATTATATCAGCAGTATTCTATAACATGGGTATATTTATGGACTCCCCCGCAGAGATGCAGAGGATTATGGCGTAAAAATAAATAATCTATAGAGATATTTGATGGATGAAATATCAAGGTTTTTAATATAATATTCGTTTTTATAACAAAAATATACAAAGAGGGATAACTCATAAGAGGTTATCTTTTTTTTTATCATGTTAAAAATCTCACTGACCTTACGCTTGCGAGGAGAAAAATTGTAATTTAAAATGTAATAATATGTTTCGGTTCTCTTAATAATGTCGTCAAAGGGTATATTAGTAGTATTTAATAACTCTTTTAATGATGTATCTAAATTATCTTGCGAATAAATTGAAAAGATAAGATTTGCTATATAATCATCCCATATATGGCAGTTGTTATAAAAAAGCAATAATATTTCCCAGTTTTCAAGGATTAAATTCCAAAATGAAATATTCTTATTAACAGTTGATTCTGAAAAAGAGAAATATATTGGGCAGGACGAGACTGCTGTTGTTTTACGGATTAATGAATTATATATATCATATTCTTCGATTTCATCAGAATAAAGCTCTTCAAATAGAAGTTTTTCAGGAAAAGGTACTTTATGAGGCGAATAGTCATCATAGATTTCTGACATACGTTCTTGATGTTGCACTTCATCAAAGTAATCAGATACATATTCATCACATTCTGTTATTTCATGACCTATAAATGCAATAAAAGAATCATAATCTTTTATTAATTTGGTGAGAGAGTAACTGGAAGAATTTTTGTTCTCTTTAATAATAAATAAAACTCTTTTCTGAATACTATTTTGCAACGAATCTTTGAAAGTCGTTTCGTTTAATAACTCTATGAAAAAATCCCAAAAAGGCAATAAGGTGTTAGACATACTATTCGCATTGGATGTTCTTAAGGAATCATTAAAGAAGTTCTTTTTATGCTGATAAACACTTCTTTTACAGTCATATCCTTCATTTTTGTGGTCTGCACTATAAGTTAAGGGATATTTCTTTTCATATTTTTCAAAAAAGTCATTTATTTGGAAAAAATCAAGCAGAAAGCAAAAACGTAATAAAAAACTATTGGAAAATGAAAGCCCTTTAGCATTTCTGATTCCTCTGTCTAGAATAGAGTGGTCTCTTGTATATTTCTTTTCATACATAATTCGCAAAACTCCATTAAAAAAATAGTAATTATTTGAGAAACCGTTTATTGGAAAATCAATGTTAAAATAATCTTATCAAAAACATGTTGGAGAGACGTACAGAGCAAATCTGTTACGAAAAAATTATATCAGATATCGGGTATAGTAGGAAGGAGAAAAAGTATATGGACTATACAAAATTAACAGTTCCTGAACTGGAAGAGAAATTGGTAAGTTTATGGAATCGTGCAGATAAACTTCCAAACGGTTCAAAAGAATACGACGAAATTGTTGATGAAGTTTTAGCAATTCGTAGACATTGCATTGAAAATCATATCGAACTTTCAAGAGAAGTTGAAGCTAGATTTTAATGTTTGAAAGAGACAGATATTAATGCAATAAACAACTGAATAATAGGAATTACAATTCCAAAAACAATTACTTGCAAGTAGTTTATATATAAACAAAGGGAATTCCCTATTTAAAACTGAATAAAGAAACTTATGAAAAACAGGAGGATAAAATTTATGGATTTAACCAAAATTGAATTAACAGCAAAACAGATTACAGGTAATGACGAAGGCAGAGCGATTGTGACAGCGATTACGCCGGGATATGAGTATCAGGACGGCAAGAAAACAGACAATGTTACATATATGGCGTTAACGTCTGTATTTCCCAACAATAGCTATGAAAAGTTAAAGGTTAAGGTACTGGATATGAAACTCCCCTTAACCGCAGAGCAGTTAAAAGCGCAGGGGGAAAAGAAAGTAAAATTTAAGAATCTGCGTGGAAAAGTATACCGCACCGGACATGGGGATTATGCAGTTTCCGCAACCGCAGATTCTTTGGAGGTATTGTCATAATGCTTTGGAAATGGTTGAAACAGAAGTATATGACTCCAATACATTGGTTTTGGAATCATTACCTCAGCTGCGAAGAGGAAGGTGCAATAAGAGACATGGCACTTTGGTTTCTGGCGTCACTTGCTTGTGTTGCGGTTGAAACGGCATTAGTGTTGGGAAGTATCGCATTATTGTTTATCTTCTGCGTGTCACATCCGGTGTTTGGATTGATTATTGGTTTTGTAGTCTGGCTTTATTGGAAGGGCAAGCCGAAAAAATTACCGGAAGCGGAAAATACAGAAAAGCAGGAAATGGTAGCAAAGGAACAGGCAGAATTGCAGATGCAGGCAGAACACGGATATGCGTCCATGTTGAATGTTATGTATCAGACTATTCGTGCCGGAGCAGTGGATGTGGGCGGTGTAACGCCCACATTCATGGCAGAAATTGAAATGCCGGAGCATTACCGTCTTAAAGATGGAATCTGTTTCTATACTTTCATGCTTGAAAAGCAGGATATTCATAGTATGTGCAGTGAAAAGATGGTGGAAGAATTAAAAAATACGTTACAGTTCAAATTACATAATAAACTGCAGTCGGGAGCGTTTCCGTCTATTAGTCTTGTTGATTACCATGATGCGCATGGTGGAATGGATGGAATTGTTATTCATGCTTTAGAGGACAATGGTACGCATTATGTAATCTTTTCAACTTATGCATCACCGGAATATTCAGAATATAGGTATCAGAAGGAATTATTAAAGACAAAACGTTCCGAGGGCAATAAAGAATTAACCACATCATGGGATGAATTAAAATGATTTGGGGGTATGAAATGCGGAGTGGTGGCTTACCACCACTCCAAATAGAATTAAATATTAAAGATTATTGCCATGCTCTTATCACTGGAGCGTCAGGATCAGGAAAGAGCTATGCACTTTTGTTCCTGACCGGAAGTGTGTTGAAAGAAAATCCGGATATAGAAATCTTTTTCTGTGATTTTAAAAATTCCGAAGATTTTGAATTCTTGTCGGGTAACAGACATTATTATGCAGGAGATTCCTGCTATAACGGTATCATGGAATACTACAAGTGCTTCTGCGAGGAAAGAAGAGAAGGAAAGTGCAGAAAAAGGCATTTGCTCATTGTAGACGAATATCCGGCACTGATAAATTACCTCACTGGTAGAGATAAGCAGGAGAAAACGAAAAAGGCAGGAGAAATTTTAAGTGCAGTAGCAGAAATCCTGATGCTCGGTAGGGGAATCGGATTTGGGATTTGGATTGTGACTCAAAGACCAGACAGTGTACTCTTTGCCAATGGCGCACGTGATAATTTTATGGTTATTGTTGGACTTGGTCGCATGAGCAAAGAGCAGAAAGGGATGGTCTTTGCCGGAGAGGATATTCCTGACAAGATATTTCAAAAGGGAGAGGGCATGTTATTAAGTGATGGATTTCCGATTAGAGAAGTAAAATATCCCAGAATAAATAACGTATTAAGTTGGAAACGCCATATAGCAGAAATTTTGAATGGGAACAGAGAGGCATAGGAAAAAATGTGTGTAAGGTTGGCGTCTGTGGCTCGTCAAGAGCCACAGATGCCCGCCATACGGATAGTATTACCCACCCGTATGGCGAAACTGATACAAACAGCATAAACAAAAGGATTTTTGATGTAACAAAAGAAAAAAATGTTACAAGGAAGGAGATAATTGAAAGATACAGTCAGCAGGTCATGGTTTGCAGTATTCCCATATCCTGAACAGCATGGCTATACTGGAACACCAGAGGAGATTATTGAAAAACTGAAAAATGAATGGGTACAAGATAATTCGTTAAAGAAAGGCTATTGGGCGTACTGTATATCGGATAAAGGGATGCCACATATACATATGGTGTTAGAAGGCTCAGGCTCGATGCGTTTTAGTGCAGTAAAGAAAGCCTATCCACAGGCACATTTAGAACCCACAAAGGGCAATAAAAAACAGGTAATGGCATACATCAACAAAGAACCACCATTTGATGAAAAGGGAGAGCAGGTCATAGCATCCGTATCACATGGAAATATTGAAGGAAAGAAAATGTATGCTTTGTTCAATGCAGATGCTGTGTTATATACTATTGAGCAGTTGATAGAGGAAGGAAAAACACCGGCACAGATTATGGCAGAAGATATACGGTTACGGAAAGAAGAAAGTATTATCCGTAAATGTTATTTCGCAAAAAGGTACAGAGAAACACCGCCACATAGGAATATAAAAGTGGTATGGCATATTGGAGATTCAGGAGCAGGGAAGTCATTTACCTATGTAAAGTTATGTGAAAAATATGGGGATGACAATGTCTATTTCTTTTCTGATTATGCAAATAAGGGAGTCGGTGGTTTTGACGGATATTGTGGAGAACCAATATTGTTTATTGACGAGCTAAAAGGTAATGCATTGCCATTTGAATTATTGCTCACGATTACACAAGGGTATAGAACACAAATTCACTGTCGATATGCAAACTGTTATGCGTTGTGGAATGAAATCCATATAACTTCTATCTTTTGTCCGGAAGATATTTACAATGAAACAGTAAGCAGGGAAAAGCAAGAAAAGGACACAATAAAACAGCTTCTGCGTAGAATCAATGAGTATACATATCATTATGTTGAAAATGGAGAATACAAAGAGCTTACAATTCCGGCAAGTGAATACAATGGTTATGATGATTTGAAACAACGTGCATTAGGAGATAAATCCGGTTTCATCACAGTAGGGGAAACGGAAGTCACACCGTTTGATGAAGCAGAAGGAACAGAAAGGGGTTGACGAAAATGGTAGAAAAAATTGCGTTAAAGGACAAGCCAACTCTGACGATTGAAGAAGCTGCGTCCTTATATAACATTGGAGAACATAAATTGCGGGAACTTACAGATTCTGATACTTGTAATTTTGTGCTTTATGTAGGACGCAAGAGACTTATCAAAAGAAAACAATTTGATGATTATATTGCAAGAGCATTTTCAATTTAGAGTGTTTTTCTGAAAGCTGACGTGTTATAATTAAGGCAGGTCAGCTTTCTGTCATAAGGAAGGAGATAAGAAATGGCAGAAAGACGAAAAGACTCAAAAGGCAGAGTGTTAAAGGAGAACGAATTACAAAGAAAAGACGGAACATATCAATACAGATGGAGAACATCAGACCATAAGAGACATTCTATCTATGCTCCGACACTGGAAGAACTGCGTGAGAAAGAGCAGACAGTTTTAAAAGATAAGAGTGACGGAATTAGGACGGATGCACAGAAGGTCACATTAAATGATGTTTACGATTTGTGGGTAAAACTAAAAAAAGGATTGAAAGATAATACTTTCCAAAACTACAAATACATGTATGAGCAGTTTGTCAGGGATGATTTAGGACAGCATAAAATAACAACGCTGAAAAAATCAGACATAAGAAGGTTTTATAATTATCTGATAGACGAAAGATGTTTGAAGGTTGCGACAGTAGATAATATACATACGGTTTTGCATCAGGTTTTGGATATAGCGGTTGAGGATTGCTATTTGAGAAACAATATTAGCGACAACGCATTGAAGGAATTGAAGCAAGCCAGAAATCTCTTTACAGAAAAGAGAAAGGCATTGACAATTCAGGAGCAGGAAATCTTTCTTGACTTTTTAAAGAAAAGTAGTATGTATCAACATTGGTATCCGATTTTTGCTTTGATGATTGGTACAGGTCTTAGGGTTGGAGAAGCAGTTGGACTTCGTTGGAATGACGTTGATTTTGATAATAATACAATTAACGTGAATCATACGTTGATATATTATAATCATGCAAAAGGTGGTTGTTATTTTGGAATTAACACACCAAAAACGAGAGCCGGAGAACGTACAATTCCCATGATTGAAAGTGTGCGTGAAGCAATCCTGCAAGAGAAGGAATATCAGAGAGAAGCCGGAATAAAATGTACCGCAAGCGTGGACGGATTTACAGATTTTATTTTTGTAAACAGATTTGGAAACACACAACATCAGGGTACACTTAACAAGGCGCTCCGTAGAATTATCAGAGACTGTAATCAAGAGATTCTTGATAAGGCAAAGGACAAAGATAATGTGATATTACTTCCTAATTTCAGTTGCCATACATTAAGGCATACGTTCACTACTCGCTTGTGTGAGTCAGGAATAAACATTAAGGTTATTCAATCTGTATTAGGTCATTCAGATGTTAGTACAACATTAGATATCTATGCAGATGTAACCAAAGATTTAAAGAAAGCAGAGATGCAGACATTTGATGATTTCATGAGTAAGAAAAAGGCGGTTGTATAGAATACGCCCACTTTACACCCAACTTACGCCCATTCCGTGAAAGACAGTGAGAAGTTGCGACAGATAGTGAAAAAGGGGAATATTGGGAATACATGAAAAATAAGCAAATGAGAAGAAATGAGATAGGGTGTCCGTATCAAGGCGGATTTCCCGACGATGAAATCGCTTGATAAGTAAGTATTCCGAAAAATTAGAATCTATTCCGACATCCTTCAAGAAATTGGAGCGTGTTAACGGAATACGAAGGAATATGGATTTTTGTCGG
>CAZHGE010000093.1:0-10303 GCA_964531805.1 uncultured Lachnospiraceae bacterium | reverse complement strand
GAGCATCTGCCTTACAAGCAGAGGGTCACAGGTTCGAGCCCTGTAGGTCCCATTACTACATGGTAGTAAAAATTAAATATGGCGAGATAGCTCAGTTGGCTAGAGCACACGGTTCATACCCGTGGTGTCGAGGGTTCGAATCCCCCTCTCGCTATTAAAAGAACTCTTGAAATATCAAGAGTTCTTGTTTTATTATGCGACTATAAACAATAAAAATGATAATAATCAGAAAATAATTGCATTTATATGGATGACACCATATAATATATTTAATAGGATATTCAGAAGGTGAGTGCGGTTCACCCACTCTGACGGAAATATGAACTATTTAGAAATAGCCGTTTGCTTTGTCAGGGTAGGACGGCTATTTCTTATTTTTCAAATTTAGAATTGCAACTATCAAAAGACCAACAGTCAGGAGAATCATGAATTCTTCATAAGTACATAAGTACCACCTTTTTCTAAAGGATGACTGAATGGGTGGAACATGTCCTTTTGTTGCCCGGGTAAATATATTATATTAGGGGTGTTATAGGGCATTAAGGATATGAAGGCAATAACATTATTTTGAAGTATTCTCTATTCAAGCAAAAAGACTCATTCGTAGTACAGATTCTACGAATGAGTCTTTTTGCGTCACCTGATAAATTAAAAGTTTTTAATACGAACAAATATATAGCCAATATTTTAAAATCTATCGACACATATTGACAATATACGACAAATATTGTTAGAATATACACAAATAATTGTAAAACCATATGAGAGGTGGAGAAGGTATGGCAACAGAGAAGGAAAAATCGGATCGCTTTAAAAGGGTGGCAGAAAATAGAACGAATAAGATAATTAATTCACTTAGATTGCTTGGAAATTGTGCAAATAAGTCTAATTATGAATATACAGAAGACGAGGTAAAAAAGATATTTGCAGCAATTGAAGCAGAAGTGAGAGATACTAAAGCAAAATATCAAACAAAATCAAAGAGTAAAAGATTTGAATTATAGAGAATGTGAAGGTTGATATGTTTCTGAGAGCAAATACTTAAGAAAATAGAAAGGAAGAAAATTTCTTTATAGGTGTGTTTATGGTAGGGGAATATAGATTTGTTTCAAATTTAAATGCTACGGATGATGGACTTAATGATGCGGGGATTGAAACGTTCTCAGCAAGTCCTGAGAAGGCAAATATTAGAGAAGTGATTCAAAATTCAGTGGATCAAATATCGGATGAAGCAAGAAGAAATAAACTTCCGGTTATTGTGGAATTTGATGATTTTTTACTTGAGGCAACTGATTTTCCTAAAGCGGAACAGTTTAAACAAATTTTAGATAGATGTATAACAAGTGCGGGAGATGATGAGAATGTAAAGGCGTTTTTTGAACAAGCACGTGCTGTTATGAATAGACCAATTAGAGTTTTGAGAATTAGTGACTATAATACAACTGGACTCATTGGAGCTGAGACTGGTGCAAAGGGGACTCCCTGGTATAGTTTGATCAAGTCAAAGGGTTCTTCTAATAAAAATATGAGTTCAGGAGGTAGTTTTGGAATTGGTAAATCAGCCCCTTTTGCGTGTTCAAGCATCCGAACTGTTTTTTACAATTCCAAGGTCGAAGAAATAGAATCTTTTATCGGGGTTTCGCGATTGATTTCTTTTGAAGGTGAAAATGGAACGACAATCGGAACCGGATATTATTCAGATAGCGACAAATTGAATGCAATTATGCAGCCATTTCATATATCGGAGTATAGAAGAAGAGAAAATGGAACTGATATATATATAATGGCATATGATGGAGACTCGGATTTAAGAAAAGTTATTGTGGAAACTACATTGATTAATTTCTTTATAACGATTAAAAACGGGTTGCTGGTTGTTCGCTATAAAGATATTGAGATAAATGCTGAAAATATAGGACAATATATAGCGGCTTTAGATGACAGTAAAGATGACGAAGCCAGAGCTGTAAAAATATATTATGAACTACTGCAGAATGAACCGGCGCCGGATGATCCCGATGTGAAGAAAATAGTGCTTAGTGCTAATGAATATGGCGCGGAATTTGGAATCCAGGATGGGGAATGTACACTTCTGTTGATGAGGGGAGAAGACTTGAACAAGAGAATTCTGATGACTAGAAAAACTGGAATGTGGCTTTTCCTTCAGTCAGGAATTAATGCAAGTATTTCTTTTACTGGTATTTTGATGATAACCGGCGATAAGATGAATGAATTGTTTAAAAACATGGAAATGCCGGCGCATGATGCCTGGGAACCTAAAAGATGTAAGGTGGATAGGCAGAAATATGAAAAAGCATACGAAAAATTAAGAAAATATCTTCGAGAAAAGGTAAATGAATACTTTGGGCAGACCCAGGAGGATACGATTACTGCTTATGGAATGGAAGAGTTTTTTTCGGATTTTGAGGATGGTCAGGGAAGTGCGAAAGCCAGTGTGTTAGAAGGCGAAACGGTTATAGCAGTAAAAAAGAATAAGTTACCCAGTAGAAAAAAGAATAAAGTAGTAGCAAATGCTGGGGAGTATATAGAGCCAGAACCACCAACACCACCAGTACCGCCAATCCCACCAATTCCACCAGTGCCACCAATACCGCCAGTTCCGCCAGTGCCACCAAATCCATCAGAGGACAAAATGTTTAAATATGTAGATATAAAAAAGCGGTTAATCTGTTTAAATGAAAAAGAAGGAAAATATAGTATCCGATTTGAAGTGGAGAAAAAAAGAAAGGCAGTAAAACTTGAGTTTATTGGAATTGCAGAGAAGGGATCATATAATATGGATATTCTTTCCTACAAAGTAAATGCATTAGGGATTGGATGTGTTGAATCTAAAAATAATGTAATTGTTATAAAGTCTGTGCCAAGACAATGCCAGATTGTTATTGAATTTCAAATAAACTTTGATAAGAAGTGTATGATGGAGGTAAATTATTATGAAAATTAATAAACGGTTAGCTTCTTATCCTATTTTATTAAAAAATGATGATGATTATGTGGATTCCAGTTTTGATGCTGATTTGGAAGAAATCAAGAATTTTGATCAATTGATACTGGATGTTAAATTTGCCTTGATAAACGAGGGATTGGAAACTTTGATTCATGATGGAAAGGCGGTATACGCTGTTCATTTAGAATGTCCTTTGCTTTGTTATCGTAAAATGCTTGTAACGCCCGAGAAGGAGTTGAGATATGTTATTGATATGAATGATGTTGCAAATTCAGTTGAAGTAAGTACTTTTATTGTTGCTAATGAAGATATTCCGCAATATTACAATGAAAAATTTAATTGGGAGTACGGAAAAAACGGAGTCGATATTACAAAAGGCAATATCTTGGCCATTGGACCTACCTTTACAGTGGATGTCAACCGTTCCAAGGATGGACTGAAGAAATTGACGGATATTATTCGTATTAAACAATATGATAGAGCAGAACGGGCTGAGACGAAAGTTGTTTTAGATGGGGATGTTATTTTGATTTACACCAATAAGTTGATAAAGGATAAGTATTATTCATATGGAAGAGAATATTTATATAATATTATTTCCATGATTTTTGTCCCGGCAATGGTATATGTATTAACCAGCATGAAAAATTATTCAGATACTTATAGTGAGTATCGGTGGTATTCGGTTATAGAGCAGTTGTTGAATCAAAATGGAGTAGAGGTACATCAATTAAGAGACGATGAAAGTGATGGAAAATATTCTATACATATGCTTGCGCAAAAGATATTCAAGGCACCAATAGAAAAAGGGATTCTTGAATTGGAAAAGGAAAGAGGTGCATGATATAGTGGCTGAAATAACGTTAAAATATATTAGTGACGAAGGCCTTTACAATTTAAAACAGTCATTTGGTAATAATGTGTCACATTACAAGTCCGGTAATCAGGAGTTTTTTCTGGATTATCTTGAGCAGAATAATTATCTATTGGAATCTTCTTATAAAGTCAAGGATTTTACGGATGATTTGCAGTATTCATCTGATACAGATGCGGACGATCTGCACAATATAAAAGTAGTATATGAAGCCCTTAAGTCTATGCCAACATATATTATGATGGATGACAGATTTTGGGCAGGATTAACACATACATATATGTGGCAGTATGTTATGAAACGTAGACAGGGTGAGGCATTTGGTATAGATATCCAGAATCAGGAAGACAAAATATATAATTCTTTTTTTACCCATACAAAAAACGGTATTAAAAGAGGGACATATGTGAATTGCGTTTCAAGATTGTGGTGGGCAGGAAAAATGACCTATGATGAGGGTGAAGAAAATCATTATGCTCTTACAGAAGAATTGTGTAAAAAAGGTTTTCCTTCCACTATTATTTTGGTTTCTTCGTCCAATATTATGAGCAGACCCGAAGCGTTAAAATCTTTATTGGCTACGGTTAAGGAATTGCGGGTGTCTGGAATCAATGTAAAAAGAGATGATATTGTAGCAGGAATCCGATATTTAAATCTTGTAGCAGGCTCTACTTTAATTGATATGATGAGTTATCCGGAAGTAAAGAGTCTGATAGGGGAATATTATCAGAAATATTATGCTTAGGTAATATAGTTATGTTTCTATATCCTGATATTTCCCCAAAAGCACCAAACTGGCTTTTTCGGATAAAAATTCCTGTGTACTTAACATTGAACGCTGTTGCTGTTCTAAGCGGGCATTTTGAAAGGATTTGCGGTATTCTCTGGGACTGCAGCCATATTGATCCCAAAAGCCTTTGTTAAAGTATTTAGGATCGGAAAAACCGCACCGCATACTGATGTCCAGTAAGGAATAGTCTGTTAAAAGAAGCAGCTGACGGGCATGTTCACAGCGTATTTTCATTAGGTAATTTTGAAAAGAAAGACCAAAACATTCCTTGAAAAAATGAGAAAGGTAGTAAAGGTCCAGATTCTCAAGGACGGCAATATCAGATAAAAGAAGCTTTTCGTTATAATGGGTATCGATATAGTGCATGATTTTGCGCATACGATCCCCCTTTTGACGGGAGGCTTCTTTTTCGCGTTCCGGTATTGTATGATGTGTTCCGTTCTGTAAAAGAAGATAGAATAATTGATTGAGCAGCATAGCGCATTTAATTTCATGAAAATCTTCCTTGTTAAAAAAAGAGGAGGCAACAGAAAACAATATACTGCGAAGCTGCAGACAGACATCGGGTATTTCGTTGGCAGAGAAAATTAAATTATCAAACTCAATATTATCAATCTGTGGATAGTATGCGGAAAAGAAAGCGGGCGGAATCTGCACAGAAAGAATCAAAGCCGGAGAAGCAGCAGTAATTTCGTGGCTTTGAAAAGGATTAGTGATAAAAATATCATTTGTATACAAAGATAAAATACCATCAGAGGTAGTAACTGTAATAGCACCATCCAATACCAGGCTGATTTCATAGTCCTTATGAATGTGAGGTGTCCGGTATAGTAAATTAACTAAAAACACGCGGAAGCGTGAGAGATTGTGGGATATTACTTCGTATTCCTGGTTTTTCATAATATTCTCCTGGAAAATTGGCTGGCTTTTTTTATAGAGTAATACAAAATAGCAAATTTGTCATGCTTTTATAACAAATTAGTTCGAGATTATTTCAATGTTTCAAAGTAAGATGGTAGTAACTTAACAACAAATAAGTACATGTAAAAGAAAGGAAGTATGGGGATGAGTAAATTTAAATTTTCAGTTGGTCCATGGAACGTTCATTCAGGAGCAGACTCTTATGGTCCTGCTACAAGAGCAGAAATCGATTTTGACACAAAACTTGCGAAGTTTGCAGAACTTGGTTTTTCGGCAATTCAGTTCCACGATGATGATGCAGTACCAAATATCAACGACTATACAGAAGAAGAGATAAAAGAAAAAGCACGCGAATTAAAGAAGAAATTGGATAAATATGGTTTGGCGGCTGAATTTGTGGCACCTAGACTTTGGATGGATGAGCACACGATTGACGGTGGTTTTATGAGTACATCCAAAGAGGACCGTGACTATGCAATGTGGAGAGCATATCGCTCTATCGATATTGCAAGAGAATTAGATTGTGATTTAATTGTATTATGGTTAGCTAGAGAAGGTACGCTCTGTGCTGAGAGCAAGTCCCCTGTATGGGCAACCAAAATGTTGATTGAATCCATTAATAAAATGTTAGAGTATGATCCAACAATCCGCATTTGTATCGAACCTAAGCCAAATGAGCCAATCGATAGAAGTATCTGCGGTACAATGGGCCATGTTATGGCTATTTCAGCAGCAACAATTGATCCTTCCCGTGTTGGTGGTAACTTAGAAAGTGCACATGCAATGTTAGCAGGTCTTGATCCGGCACATGAAATTGGATTTGCTATGGCAATGGGTAAGCTGATGACCGTGCATTTGAATGATCAGAATGGTATCAAGTTTGATCAGGATAAATCTTTTGGTGTGGAAAATTTACGTGCTGCTTTTAATCAGGTAAAAGTGTTAAAAGAAAATGGATATGGCGAGCATGGAGAATACGTTGGGCTGGATGTTAAGGCTATGCGTACAACCAAGGATGAAGATAGTTATAAGCACTTAGAGACCAGTTTGGAAGTGTTTAAGATGTTAGAGGAAAAAGTAGACCGTTTCGACTATGATTTCCAGAAAAAGTGTGTGGAGAATAGAGATTTTGAAGCATTAGAACTTTATGTGATGAAATTGTTAATGGGCATGGCATAATAAAGGATTTTAGTGTACACTAAGATAGAGGACAGGGAGATCGTCAGATCTCCCTTTTTAACTCAGGTGCAAAAGTTTGCAAGCGAACTTGGGGTTCGGATAGAGAGGTATATTTTATGAAGAAAAAAGTAATTGCAGCCGGTCACATCTGTATCGATATTACACCGGTATTTCCGAATAAAAAGGTAAGTCAGATTTCAGACATTTTAAGTCCTGGCAAGTTGATTCAGATGGGTGCAGCAGATGTGCATACCGGCGGTTCAGTGGCAAATACTGGTCTTGCTATGAAAATTCTTGGTGCTGATGTATCATTAATGGGGAAGATGGGAAATGATGCATTTGGTGACATGGTTTGCAATATCTTAAAAAAATATGATGCAGATAAGAATATGATCCGGGTGGATGGAGAAGAAACCTCTTATTCCGTTGTTTTGGCGGTTCCTGGAATTGATCGTATTTTTTTACATAATCCGGGAGCAAATAATACTTTCTGTGCAGAGGATATTTCGGACGAGGCGTTGCAGGAAGCAGATCTTTTACATTTTGGGTATCCGCCTCTTATGAAAAAAATGTATCAGAATAACGGAGAAGAATTGGCAGCATTGTTTAAACGTGCGAAAGAATCCGGCTGTTCTACGTCCTTGGATATGGCGGCAATGGATGCGGATACAGAAGCGGGCAGATTGGATTGGAATGAGATTTTAAAACGTGTACTTCCTTATGTGGACTTTTTTGTTCCAAGTGTGGAAGAACTCTGTTTTATGTTGGATAGAGAACGTTTTGAAGGCTGGCAGAAACGTGCAGCAGGAAAAGATATTACAGAGATATTAAATATTGAACAGGATGTAAAACCGCTGGCTGATATCTGTATGCAGTATGGAGTAAAAGTATTGCTGATAAAATGTGGCGTACCAGGGATGTACTACCGCACGGCATCTGCTGATAAAATTGAAACTTTAGAATTGGATGTAGAACAGTGGGCGGATAAAGAGGGTTTTGAAAAAAGTTATGTACCGGACTGTGTTCTTTCCGGAACCGGGGCAGGAGATACCAGCATTGCCGCTTTTTTGACGGCAATGTTAGATGGCTGTTCGTTGGAAGAAACTATGCACTTGGCAACAGCAACGGGAGCATCCTGTGTGACAGCTTACGATGCATTAAGCGGCTTACAGCCTCTGGCTGTTTTAAAAGAGAAGATTGCAGCTGGTTGGAAAAAAGTGGGAGAGACATAAAACGAATAAGCGGGCAGTTCTGACGAAGTAATAAGTATGGATAAGGAATGAGGAGTATGAAAAAAAGGGGAATATCGATAGCAACAATATTTTTAGCAATGGTATTATGTGGATGTGCAACAAACGGGGAGGCAGAGACTGCAGTTCCAGTAAAACAGGAAGTACAGGAAGATAAAAGCTCCCGGCAGCCAAACCAAGGACAGACTTTAGCAGAAGAAGAAACGCAGATGGAAGCGGAACCTTTAGGAAATGTTTCTTTGTGGGAGAAAGACGAGTATGCTTCTACTATTTTAGAAGATGAAACGGCTCTTTATTTTATAGGGGAGGATCATATTCGTAAAATAGAGAAAGAGAGCGGTACAGAGCAATGTATTTGGGAATCTCTTACAGGAAGAAAGGCTGATTCGAAATGGATATATAATTCTGCCAAAGGTATTCTGCTGAATGACCGAATCTATTTTATTGAAAAATGGGAGAGTCAGGAAAATCAAGAGGAAACAACAAATTATGCTCTTTCCGTTGTTTGTACAGATGGAACAGGATATGAACGAATCACAAAAGTGCAGGCTGATCTGGATGAGGTGCTGATTCTTTTAGATGGAGTCCTATACTATGAAAAGGTTCGTAATTCTTATTCTTTGAATGGATATTCAGTGAATCAGGCTGGAGTTCTGGATGCAGAAAAGAAGATTGTTGCAGAAGTAAAAAATATTCCTGAGGGCTATGGGATGCCATATTATTACCAAAATGGAAGCAGAATACTGACTCCATCAGAGAGTGCCAGCCGGTTTGGGTATTATCTTATGAGGAATCCAGATTATCATTTGTGCAAAATAGATCCGAAATCTGGGAATATAGAAAGAATGCCGGATTATTTAGAAGGTTATTCTCTTCATGCAATGAATGAGAAGTTTTTATTGTTTGTCAGCTATGTCGATAATCAAATCTATCTGTATGAAAATAGTACAGGTGCAGTACGTATTCTGGGAGTGTTTGATTCCAACAGCAACATAATAGCTATGGATGAAGAGTACCTTTATTTGCAGAGAACTGTTTATGGTGATGATTTTACACAGCATCATTATGAAAAGATTGCGCTAAAAAGTGGTGAAGTAACAGAATTATTCGTGAAGGATAAAATGACAGGATTAGGTATTGATGAGCCCAAAATGATTATGGATATTGCGATACTAAATGGCTATCTATATTATCCGGGAGAACAGGACTATAAATTGTTTGTTATGCGTAGAGCACTTGAAATGCCAAATGCTGAAGAAATACTGGGAAGTGATTTTTACGATAGCAGAATTAGCGAAGTGGGTTCGATAAAAACGTATCAGGAGACAATTTACAGCCAAAGGGCGCCGGAAAAAGTAGCAGCAGCTTTGAATCTGGAATGGCTGGTGGTGGATAAACGTTATCCTGGTGCTGCTAATATTAACCAACTGTTAGAGGAAGAACAGCGGCAAAACATTGCTTATGAGCATGATAATGCCAAGATGCAGGATGAATGGTATACAGAAGACAAGGAGTATATGATTACTGCATTTTCTCTGGACAGCCATAATTCACCGATTTATTATTGGGATGGTACTTATTTAAGTTTTGTGCAGCAAAGCTATGACTATTCAGGTGGTGCTCATGGTATGCCGTATTGGAACGGCTATGTATTTAATGTGCAGACTGGTGAGAAACTGGGGTTAGTGGATATTGTTTCTGATGATGAAATTCAGATAAAAGGTCTTGTTACCCAGTACTTTACAGAAATGTATAATGAGAACCCCGATATGTATTGGGACGGCGCTGTGGACACCGTATTTGAATATACGACCTTGGATTCCCAGTTTTATCTGACAGAGGAAGGTATTGCATTTTATTTTGGTCCGTATGATTTGGCTCCTTATGCGGCTGGTTTTCAGGAAATTGTAGTTCCGTATTCTGCATGGAATTTGAAGATAGAATTAGAATATTAAGATTATATGAAGTTTCTTGCATAATAGGTATGCGGATGGTATATTCGATGTGCAAATAATTTGAAACCTCTGGAGTATTGTTACATGAATTTAGAAAAAAAGAATGTTCTATTTACCAAAGAAGCCAGTGCATGGTTTAAATGGGCGGCAATTGTCATGGTAATTGTGTCCCATTATGCAGAATGGTGGTCATGGTTTACCGTAGAAGAAGGAACAAGAGAAATAATTCGTTTCGGGTTATCGCGTTTTGGGCCATATGGTGTGGCAATTTTCTTGTTGTTCTCCGGATATGGCTTGTCAAAGTCGGCAGGGAATGGACGCATAGGATTAAAATTTATTTTAAAGAGAGTGATTGGTATTTATATT
>CAZHGE010000092.1:0-10338 GCA_964531805.1 uncultured Lachnospiraceae bacterium | reverse complement strand
ATGGATACCCCCCGGTCCCAATCTCTGCATCTGATGGGAAAATTCATTCCACTGGTTAAAATCACCAATTACATGTACATATTTTGCATTGGGTGCCCATACTGCAAAATACATACCCTTAACACCATCTTCTTCCGAAACATGAGCACCTAATTTTTTGTAGATGTCATAATGTGTACCTTCTGCAAACAGATACTGGTCTGCTTCTGAAATAAATACCTTCTCCAAAGTCTTCTTTGCCATTTTCTTTACTCTCCCCACTCTTTTTATTCAAGGAAATCTCTTTCTCTTAATATGATCATGTCGTCATCATCATAACGTTTTGCAAATAAAACATCTGTGAAGTGGCGCAATGACTTACGATTTGCACTCTCGATGGCTTCGTCTACAATGTCGCGGACATCTGCCACCGTAACAATATGATCGGCTGTCTGCATTTCATCAATTCTTGTATGCAATGCAAGCACACCCATTTCATCAATTGCATATTCCAGATAACGGGCATATTTTTTACCATATGCAACCAGCGCATCATCTCCTAATTCTTCTACTTCGATGTGCACATTAAAGATTTCTTTCATACCGGTAAAATATTCCATCATCTTATGCATTGCCTTCTTGGAATCCTGTAAAACAACAACAATACCTGTTTTTTCCTGATTTAATGCTTTTAACAGATCCTTTGTTGTCTGCGCATCCATTTCAGCTGCTTTTTCAATAATAAGAGCCCCGTTTGACAATCTCGCTACCATAGCTTCGATATCACGGTTATTTAAAGAATGACCTGTTACTTTTGCAACCTTACCGGAGAAATTCCGGTCTGTCATCTGTACTTCACGAACTACATTTTTAGCCAGTTCTACTGCTTCTTCTGCTGTTTCACCAGTCACAAATACATTACCCGTATAAGCAGCCAGACTAATCTGGTCTAATGACTGCATCAAACGGATACGTGCGCCTTTTGTCTGTACAAATGGTGCAAATAATGCAATTTCCTCTTCTGTCATATTACGAACAGGTTCATTATATGTCTGTCTCTCGGATTCCTCTGAAACGGATTCTTCTGATCCCGCTTCCTCTTCTGTAACTGTCGCTGGCTCCTCTTCTATAACCGGTTCTTCTGTTATATCTGACTCTTCGAAAGTATCTTCTGGAATTTCTTCTAATTCCTCAAAGGACTCTTCTTCTGAAAGTTCTGTAACAGTTTCTCCCATAACAGAATCTTCTTCCGGTATAACTTCTGCCACAGATTCGGTTAAAACAGATTCTGAAACTTCTTCAATCTCCTCTAATTCTTCCACTGCCGGAAGCTCTTCTACTGTAATTTTTACCTTTTCCGGAATAGATTCATTATTTTCTAATTTTTCTAAAATGCCATCACGCACTTTTGCTTCAAACTCCGTAAACATCGTTCCTGTCTGTTCTAACAGACGCTGCTGGGTTTGAATCTTTCTCTTTTCTTCGTTTTCTTTCTTTGTCTTTTCCCATTCCGCTAAAATATCTTCTAAATTAAGCTGTCCGGTGATCTGTTTTTCAACGGTTTCTCCTTCCGGAACCACTAAACGAATCTGACCATCATATTCCTGCGATAAAAGACGTCCCATTTTTTCCGGTGGATTTATCTGGGAAAGATCCGGTGAAGGCTTGCCCTGCATCACTTCCCGAATAGAAGGTCTGTCTTCACGGATTGCTGATTCCACTGCTTCACTTACCTGTTCTTTTATCATTGTGGAAATGGGTTCTTTAACCTCTTCCACTAAACGAATCACTGCGGTATCCGACAAATCATGGGAATGAATACGGGCCGTATCCTCTGATTTTTCAAGCATCTCTTCTAATACCGCTTCCATTTCTTCCTGTGGCAGCGGTTCTTCTTCCATCTGATTTGATTCTGCCACCTTGGTTTCTGTCATAACATCTTCCATGACAGGCTCTTTTATAACTACATTACCATCTTCTATGGTTATTTCCTGTAACTCGTCCGTATCCTGCATCATAGGAGCCATGATTGCTTCTGTAATGCTTCCTGGAACATAGTCTACTGTTCGGTCTGATTTTGTCCATACAGATTTTACTTCTTCCGGTTCATCCTCTGAAGATACCAAAATAGGTGTATCGTCCCTCTGCTCTGGTTCTTCCGATTCTTCTTCCTGTAAAATATCCACTTCCATCTCAACCGGACCGGTCACTTCGACCATATCTGCATCCATTTCTTCTACTACTTCTGGAATTTCCATTTCTGCAGGAACTTCCTCATGCAGTTGCTCTTCACTATATAAAGGAGAAAAGGCATTATCTGCTACCAGTACTTCTTTCATGCTCTCTGCCAATTCTCTCTGCAGATTAATCGTATTATATTTGCTGACATCGACCGTTTTTACCTGGATTTCTTCTTCGTCTGGCGGTGCCTCATAAACCTTGGTCTGCTGCTCATACTGCTCCTGCTCTTTTACTGGCAGCATTCGTTTATATAACGCATCCTGCTCACCTGTCAGCTGCTGATGAAGCATTTTAAGCTCCATTGCCTTTTTAATATATTTACCTTCTCTAAACCAGAGAATTAACTCATCACACTCTTCTACACACTTGGTTCCCAAACCAATACGATGATATAAGTATGCTAATTCATACCCCCACTTTTCACGGTAATCACGTTTCTTTAACTCTTCTAATACAGCAATACGCTCTTCTAAACTGACTTCCTGTGCTTCGTAAATCTTATATTGAAGAACAAACTTACCATTATCCGTAGGTGCTAACTGAACAAATTCTTTATAATATTCGATTGCTCCTACAATATCGTCTGTCTTAATACAAAGTTCACAAAGAGAATAGAGAATGGTCCTTCCTCCCGGATGCTTCTCATATGCCTGCATGAGCAGATCCTTTGCTTCTTTGTAACGACGATTGATCTTATACAGATCACTAATGGTACAAAGCATTGATACACTTCTGACACGTGTCCAGTCAATTGTATCCGCAATTTCAACTGCTTTAACAAAGTCTCTTTCTTTAATTAATGATTTAATCTCTTCCGAGCGTAATTTGTATTCGTACTTATCCAAGGTGTCCACCTCTTTTGTTATAATTCCCGTAAGAAAGTTTACATAATATCTTCTTTTTGTATGTAGAAATCCCCACTTTGCTTAAGTTTATCATAGAGCCTATAAAAATACAAGACAACGGAACGCAAAAGCCAATAAATACTATATCTAGTAGTTATTGGCTTTTTATGATTTACTATATTCTCTTAAAATCCATTTTAGTACAAACTATTTATGCTGTCTTTTTATTTGTTGCCAGTAATACAGCAAAAACAACCGCTAATACAACGGCGCCAACCGCAAGTCCGATAAATCCATTAGATGTAATACCGGCTGTCAGGAAACCAACTGCACAAGGAATACATACAGTCAAAGCATACGGTATCTGTGTAGATACATGTTCAATATGCTTACACTGTGCTCCCGCTGAAGAAAGAATTGTAGTATCGGAAATTGGTGAAATATGGTCACCGCAAACGGCTCCTGAAAGGATTGCTGCTACACAAACAGGAATCATACCGCTTGCATCACCAAAGATAGCAAGGGCAATCGGAATTAAAATACCAAATGTTCCCCATGATGTACCAGTTGCAAAAGCAAGTCCTAATGCTACTAAGAAGAATAACAATGGTAATAACATGGCAACCATTGCATTACCGCCGATTACACCACTTACAAAGCCGCCAATATCAAGATAATCTGCACTACAGATACCGGATAATGTCCATGCAAGGCAAAGAATCATAACTGCAGGTGTCATAGCTTTAAATCCTGCTACAAAACAATCACAAAATTCATTAAAACTAATAACCTTTCTAAGAATATAGAAGAAGAAAGTCACAACTAATGCAATGAAGGAACCCATAACCAAACTTCTTGCAGATGAGCAGTCTGCAAATGCGGTAACAATGTCTGCTCCCTGTGTAATACCGCCTGTGTATAACATCATAGCGATACATGCTACAATTAATACGATGATTGGAAGAAGCAAATCAATAACTTTACCCTTAGAAGAAATATTTTCTTCCTGTTCCTGGGATGCTTCTTCAATACCCATATCACCGGATTCTTCTACCACTTTCATCTTAGAGTAATCAATTCCGCTTAAGATAATAAATAATACAAATGCTAATGTAAATAATGCATAAAAGTTAAATGGAATTGTCTGTAAGAACAAAGAAAATCCATCTAATGAAGATCCTTCCGGCAAAGAAGAACCAACAGCTGCCGCCCAGCTGGAAATTGGTGCAATAATACAAATCGGTGCTGCTGTTGAATCGATAATATAAGCTAGTTTTGCTCTGGTAATTTTATAACGATCCGTTACCGGACGCATAACAGTACCAACTGTTAAACAATTAAAATAATCATCTACAAAAATGACAACACCAAGAGCTGCTGTTGCAAGTAAAGAACCTTTTTTTGATTTAATACTCTTAGATGCCCATTCTCCGTAAGCTCTGGATGCTCCGGATTTTGTAATCAGTGCAACTAAAATTCCCAATAATACTAAGAAAATTAAGATATCCGCATTACCGCCAATCTTATCTCCCATAATCTGGAATGTGGTTTCAATCGTAGAAATTACATTGAACTGTGTATATAACAAAGCTCCTGAAAGAATTCCAATTAACAGTGACATATAAACTTCTTTGGTAATCAATGCCAGTACGATAGCGATTACCGGTGGTAAAATAGACCAAATTGTGGCATTCATTTAAAATACCCTCCTCTTTTGTATGTATTCTACCGCATTTTATCACAGTTTTCCCTTTTATTCTACCCTTCAATCAATGCAATCTTTATTGTGTCGTCTGCAATATTCAAGGCGTGGTCACCAATACGTTCAAAGTCTGTTAACATCTCAGAGAAAAGGATGCTTCCTTCATCTGAACAGGTTCCTTTCTGAATGCGTCCAAACATATTATTGCGGTATTGTGCTGTAAGATCATCTATCTTCTGCTCCATGCGCGCAATCTGTGTATGCCAGGCAATCATATCTTTTGGTTCCTCTAACAGGGAAGAAAACAGAATTTCACAAGTTTCCTGCATTTCTACAATTTCCTGCTGTGCCATTTCTGAAAATTTGATTCCCTTTTCTTTAATCATTCGGGAATAACCTGCAATATTAATGGCATGATCACCGATTCTCTCGATATTACTTGTCATGGAATAATACGAACTGAACACGCTGCTGCCTTCTTTAGTATGTTCATGTGTCATTGCCGTTGTAATATATTTTGAGATTTCTTTATTCAGATAATCAATATACTCTTCTTTATCCTCAATCTGTGAAAGTTTCTCTATATCTTTTCCTGCAAATACATCAAAAGAATCCTGCACATTTTCCATTGCCATATGCAGCATACGAAGGAGTTCTTTTCTCGTTCCATCCATATTAGTCGCAGATGCACCCAGTCTATCCGGATTCATATGCGTAATATTGACCAGTCTATGTTCAGTCAAAGATTCTACCCCTGCTTCCTTATCCTTTAAAATAACCGTTGCAAATCTTGTAAGTAAAGTCCCAAAAGGTAACAATATCAATGTCGTTACAATATTAAAAGTTGTATGCAGATTTGCAATTTGGGCACTTGGATTATCCGGTGTCCAGCCTTCTACAAATACAATCAGTGGTGTTACCAGACAAAGTGTGGTAAACAATATCGTTCCGATAATGTTAAAGGAAATGTGTATAACGGTTGTTCGTTTTGCATTGCGGCTTGTACCGACAGATGCCAAAAGCGCTGTTACGCAGGTTCCTATATTTTGCCCAAATAATACGAACGCTGCGCTGGAAAGGCCGATAACACCACTGCTTGCTAACGCTTGTAAAATACCAACAGAAGCAGAAGAAGATTGTATAATTGCTGTAAAAATAAGACCTGCCAGAATACCCAATACCGGATTTTCAAATTTGGTTAATAAACCAACAAATTCCTCTGAATTTGCCAGTGGTTTCATAGCTGTACTCATCATATCCATACCGATAAACAGCACTCCAAGCCCGGCAAAAATACTTCCTATATAATGTAACTTTTCTTTTTTAGAAAATACCACCATTGCAACGCCCAAAAAAGCAATCAATGGTGCAATTGCTCCAATATCTAATGCAATTAACTGACCTGTAATCGTAGTACCAATATTAGCACCCATGATAATCCATACTGCCTGGCTTAAGGTCATCATTCCCGAATTAACAAATCCTACCACCATTACCGTAGTAGCAGAAGACGACTGAATCACCGCAGTAATCACAGCACCTACTAAAACACCAAGAAAGCGATTTGCAGTCAATTTTTCCAAGATCTGCTTCATCTTATTACCAGCTGCTGCTTCTAATCCGGAGCTCATCATCTGCATTCCATATAAAAATAATGCAAGGCCACCTAATAATCCCATCAAATCAGTTAACGACATTTTATATTCTCCTCTTCTTTTGCGGTTTGATGCTTATTCCTCTTCCATTGCATCTCCGTCATCATTCATACGATAACCAACACCAAGTTCATTTAAAATGTAGAGATATTCCCCCGGCTTTTCTCCAAATTTTTTGCGGATATTTGCCATATTTACCTGCAATTTTTTGATACTTCCTGAATCCGAATATCCCCATATTTTTTTTATGATTTCTGAATATGTCAAAACTCTTCCGGAATGAACCGAAAGTAACTCTACGATATTGTACTCCGTCTGTGTAAGATGTATTTCTTTTCCATCAATCATAATGCGGCGCAGTTCATATTCAATCGTCATATTTTTTATACGAAAGTTTTTTCGAACCTGTCTTTCTCCAACACCTGTATACCGACTGTTCCGCAAAGCAACACGTACTCTGGCAAGAAGTTCCTCCGTTCCAAAAGGCTTGGTTATGTAATCATTTGCCCCTAAATCAAGAGCCTTAACCTTGTCCGACTCTCCTGTTCTGGCAGATAGTACAATAATTGGAAGATTCGATTTTTCCCGGAATATTTCAATCAAACTGCATCCATCCAAATCCGGAAGTCCAAGATCCAAAATAATCAAATCAGGATTATGCGAAAGCCCCATGGTCTTTCCTTCCTGTCCGGTCTTTGCAGTCAACACCTGATAATCATTTGTTTCTAAAATGGTTTTTACAAAATTGCATATATTATGTTCATCCTCAATGACCAAGATCTTATGTTTGTTATTGTTCATCTCCTTCCACCTCCATATCCAGTGCAAAACGAAAACAACAACCGCCTTCCTTTCGATTTTCAGCGGTAATACTTCCATCATGAGCTTTAATAATTGATGCACATACGGATAATCCGATACTCATACTCCGTTTCTGATAATCCACTGGTGCTTCTTTATTTTCAAAATAACCACTGAAAATGCGTGGCAATTTTTCTTTGTCTATTCCACATCCATTATCCGATATTTCAAAAATAGCCTTTGAGCCAACTATAAATACCTTCAACCGCAGTTCTGTTAATCCAACTGCATGTTGCACTGCATTTTCTAAAATATTCACAATAACCTGCTCAATTAAAACTGCATCCATTGGAATACTGACAAAATCATCGGGAATATCCACGATAATTTCCTGCTGCGGATATCGTTTCTTAAAACGCATAAGAACGGTATCAATTAACTCTTCCAATACAACCGACGTTTTTATAATCTTTACCCCGTCATTATCAATGCGGGTAACGGACAATAAATTTTCCACCATTCCCATAAGCCACTGGGAATCTTCCTTTATACCACCTGCCAGCTGCAAAATCTGCTCTTTTGATAACTGGTCATACTTATCTACAATTGCAGAACTTGAACCATAAATAGTAGTAAGCGGAGTCCGCAGATCATGAGACACTGCCCGCAGAAGATTCGCACGCATTTTTTCTCTTTCTGTTTCTGCCTTAATCTTTTCCTGCTGTTTTAACTTAGACGATAAAATACAGGACACCACCGTAATAACCAGCATAATAATAGCGGAAATAATATTCTCCGCAATGCTGAAATTAAATGCAAAGTATGGAAAACGAAAGGCAAAATTAAGTGCCAACACGCTGATCAAAGATGCTGCAATTCCATAATACATTCCCTCTGTGAACAACGAAATTAAAAATACTGCAAGAGTAAATACAGCTGGAACCAGTGAATCCGCTTGAAAAAAATATTCCAGAACCATATTAATGGTAAATGCTCCACTTAAAGTGATTAATGTAAAAATTACACTATAAACCTGCTTCCTTTGTATTACCATAAACCTACCATGCCTTTCTAAATCAGTTTTGATTATAAAATACCCTAAGCAAAGAATCAGTTAAGAAACCCTTTACACACCTTCTCTGATATAAAAGGCCGTTTTACAAACGGTTCATTCCATCGCAAAACAGCCTCTTTATCTCTCTTACTATTTTAATAAATTACTTAACTGCGCAAACTGCTCTAAAGTGAGTGCCTCTCCACGAATCGTAAGTGGCAGCTGCATCTCTTCCAATGCACTCTGAATTTTTTCTTTGGAGAGCCCAAGCCCGCCATTCATTAAACCATTAATCAGAGTTTTTCTTCTTTGATTAAAGGATGCACGAATCAAAGAGAACATAAAATGCTCATCATCTGCCTGCACCGGTGGATTTTCATAACGAGTCAAACGAATTACCGCACTCCCTACATTCGGGCGTGGAATAAAACAATTTGGCGGCACATTTGCCACTACTTCCGGCTTTGCATAATACTGCACTGCTAATGACAAAGCACCATAATCCTTTGTTCCCGGTCCCACCTGCATACGGTCCGCCACTTCCTTTTGTACCATAACTGTAATACTTTTTAACGGTACATGACTTTCAAACAAACCCATGATAATCGGGGTCGTTATGTAATAAGGAAGATTCGCAACCACTTTTATCGGCTGTCCATTGTTTTTTTCTTCGACAATTTTATTAATATCTACCTTTAAAATATCCTCATTGATGATGGTAACATTGGAATAATCCTTTAATGTATCTCCAAGAATCGGAATCAACGCCTTGTCAATCTCTACCGCAATAACCTCTCTGGCACTTTCTGCCAAATACTGAGTCATCGTTCCAATACCCGGTCCAATCTCCAATACGCAATCATCCTTTGTAATCTCAGAAGCTTCTATGATCCGGTCCAATACTCTCGTATCAATCAGGAAGTTCTGACCAAACTTTTTCTGAAAATTAAAATTATATTTTTGCAATACCTCAATGGTATTTGCCGGAATTCCTAAGTTTGCCATTTTGATTCCTTTCACGATTTAATTTGTTGTTTCTCTTCCAAACTTTTACTCGCCAAAATAAACCCTGCGCGCGTTCTTCTCTGTTACTTCTACAACCGTATCATACGGAATCTTCTTGATTTCTGCAATCTTTTCTACAACATACGGAATGTTTAAAGAAGAATTACGCTTACCACGGTAAGGCACCGGTGATAAATATGGACTGTCCGTTTCCAGTACAATCTTTTCTAATGGAAGATACTCTACTACTTCCACTAACTTCTTCGCATTCTGAAATGTGATTACACCACCGATTCCAAAATAATAGCCTAACTTCTCAAACTCCACTGCCATTTCCTTAGAATAAGAATAACAATGAATGATACCCCTAAGTCCTGCTGCCACATCGCTTTTCAAAATCTCTAAAGTATCCGCAGCTGCATCCCTGGAATGAATAATAACAGGCATGTCCAAATCCTTTGCCATCTGAAGTTGTGCAAGAAACCATTTCTTCTGAATCTCATGATCAGGCTCCGGCCAATAATAATCCAGTCCAATCTCTCCAATGGCAACCACCTTATCCCGCTTAGCCATCTCGTACATCCGGGCTAACTTCTCATCATCTAATTCTGCCACTTCGCTGGGATGCACTCCCACTGTACCATATATAAAATCGTATTTCTGACTCAACTCATAAGTTGCATCAATAGAATTATAATCCGCCGTTATATTTACAATCGTTCCAATCCCTTTTTCTTGCATGGAAGCTAACAAACTATCTCTATCTTCATCAAATGCTTCATCATCATAATGTGCATGCGTTTCAAAAATCATCTTTTTTCACCTTCCTAGTTAATGTCTTTTCTATATATTCGGTGTTTTTTTAAAAATACCTTTTTATCATACCACGATATTTCATTTTATGCTAAATTGTACTTGTTAAAAAACAATCTTTTTCTACAAAAAAGACTTGCAAATGCTTTGTCCATGCACTATAATAACATTTGCGTCACAAATAATACGCGCCTCTAGCTCAGTTGGTAGAGCACCTGACTCTTAATCAGGGTGTCCAGGGTT
>CAZHGE010000091.1:0-10350 GCA_964531805.1 uncultured Lachnospiraceae bacterium | reverse complement strand
TGTGAAGCAGATGCAATCAGTGATGGTACTCACGCATTTGTTCCTGCTGTTATGGAACACATTGAGCTTGCCGGCGTTCACTCAGGTGACTCCGCTTGTATCCTTCCTTCTGTACACATTTCAGAAGAAAATGTAGCGACCATCAAAGAATATACACGCAAGATTGCAGAAGAAATGCATGTAAAAGGTCTTATGAACATGCAATATGCAATTGAAGACGGAAAAGTATATGTACTTGAGGCTAACCCTCGTGCATCCCGTACCGTTCCGCTGGTATCCAAGGTATGTAACATCCGTATGGTGCCACTTGCAACCGATATCATTACATCAGAATTAACAGGCCGTCCATCACCTGTACCAGAATTAAAAGAACAGCATATTCCAAACTATGGTGTAAAGGAAGCAGTCTTCCCATTCAACATGTTCCAGGAAGTTGACCCGGTACTCGGACCGGAAATGCGTTCTACTGGTGAAGTATTAGGTTTATCTTCTTCTTATGGTGAAGCTTTCTATAAAGCACAGGAAGCTACTCAGTCTAAATTACCTCTTGAAGGTACTGTACTGATTTCTGTTAACCGTAAAGACAAAGACGGTGTGGTTGAAGTAGCTAAGAGCCTGCATGAAGATGGATTTAAGATTGTAGCAACCAACAATACTCATAGAATTATTACAGAAGCCGGTATCCCTGCTGAGCGTGTTAAGAAGCTCTACGAAGGACGTCCAAACGTTTCTGATATGATTACCAATGGTGAAATCCAGTTGATTATCAACTCTCCTGTTGGAAAAGACAGCGTAAACGATGACAGTTACCTGCGTAAGGCTGCTATTAAAGCAAAAGTTCCTTACATGACAACTATCGCAGCTGCAAAAGCAACAGCGGATGGTATTCACTATGTGAAATCCCACGAAGCAGGAGAAATCAAATCCCTTCAGGAACTTCACAGCGAAATACATGACAAATAAGAACTAAAAGCGGCAATGAGTGTATTCTGCCTACGACACGCTCTCGCTCCGTTAAAAACGCAGCAGTGCTAAACTCGGAAAAACCTCGTTAAGCACTGGCGTTTTTAAAGGGTCGATGGCAGAACATCACTCATTTGCCGCTTATACTTTATTATTTATTGGAGGTACAAATTATGTTAAATGAACGTATGGTGGCGTTGGGAACGCAGAGATCGGTTATCAGAGAATTATTTGAATTCGGCAAAGTACGTGCTACTGAAGTTGGCGCGGAGAACGTATTTGATTTTTCAATTGGAAATCCAAGTGTTCCTGCTCCTGATTGTGTAAATGAAACAGCCATTAAATTAATTCAGGAAATGGACCCGGTATTATTACACGGTTATACAAGCGCACAGGGAGATGCTCTCGTCCGCAAACAGATTGCCGATAATTTAAATACCCGTTTTGCTACATCCTATCGTCCTGAAAACTTATATATGACAGTTGGTGCGGCCGCATCTTTATGCTGCTGTTTAAATGGTCTTTGCAATCCTGGCGATGAAGTAATCGTATTTGCTCCATTTTTCCCGGAATACCGCGTATTTATTGAAGGTGCTGGTGCAAAGATGAAAATGATTCCGGCTGACATCGAGGCATTTCAGATTGATTTTGATGCTTTCGAAGCTGCTATTACAGAAAAAACAAAGGCAGTCATCGTAAACTCACCAAACAATCCATCTGGAACAATTTATTCAGAAGACACGGTTAAGAAACTTGCTTCTATTTTAGAAGAAGCATCAAATAAATATGGCCAGCCAATCTTTTTATTAGCAGACGAGCCATACAGAGAAATTGTATTTAAGGGACAAACTGTTCCATTTTTACCAAAATATTATAAAAATACTTTGGTATGCTATTCCTGGTCAAAATCCTTATCTCTTCCGGGAGAACGTATGGGATATGTATTAGTTCCAGATGCTGTTACCGATTCTGAACTGGTATACGCAGCAGTTGCTGGTGCCGGTCGTTCCCTTGGCTATGTAAATGCACCAAGTTTATTCCAGCGGGTATGTGCTGCATGTGTGGATGTGACAGCTGATGTAGAAGTATATGAAACGAATAAAAACTTACTTGTATCCTCTCTCCGTGATATGGGTTATCATGTAGTAGAGCCACAGGGTACTTTCTATATGTTCCCACGTACTTTGGAAACAGATGATGTTGCTTTTTGTGAAAAAGCAAAAGATTTCAATCTTTTAATCGTACCGGGAACAGGCTTCGGATGCCCTGGACATACCAGAATTTCTTACTGCGTTCCAACCGAACGAGCAAAACGTTCACTGGATGCATTTGAAAAACTGGCAAAATGTTATCGTTAGTATTCCAAAAAACACAAAAATGTGCTAACATGGATATGGTTATTTTTGGTTTTTACAAATTGTTACACATTTTTTATATGAGGTACATATTATGGCTAACGTATTAGTAGTAGATGATGCCGCATTTATGCGCTTATCCATCAAACAGATATTAGAAAAAAATGGTCACAAGATGATTGCTGAAGCAGCAGATGGCAAAGAAGCTATTCAGAAATATCACGAATACCATCCGGATGTTACGATTTTAGATATTACGATGCCGGAGATGAGCGGTTTGGATGCTTTGGCACACATCAAGGAATCTGACCCTAAAGCAAAAGTCGTAATCTGCTCTGCTTTAGGTCAGCAGGAACAGCTTGCAAAAGCCATTCAACTGGGTGCAAAGGATTTTATTGTAAAACCTTTCGATCCGGATCGTATGATTGCAGCATTGAATCAGGTATTAGAAGGCTAAAACAAAACCGGCGCGCAAAATGCACGCCGTCTAAAAAAAGAAACGATAGCGAACCATTTCGTTATCGTTTCTTTTTTTCTATACAAACATCTTTCACTTTTAAAAATAGCAATATCACTATCCACTATTTTAATCTAGCAGACTGTCCTGCATATAGGTTTGCTGTAACCGTTCTACCGTCTCCCAAATTACGACATCTGCTCCATACTCATCCACCATGGAAACATTAAAATCATCGGTATCAATCCAATACACTTCTTCATAATATCCCTTTGCAATCACGGATAAAAAACCACCAAAGGAATCACCTACCACAATAGCTGTTTCTTCCCTCTTCTGGGATGGTTCTGCGCTTGCCGGATCAAATTCATATACCGTGTCAATCCCATACTCATCTGACACACCGGCAATTACCGATAAATCTCCAGCAAAATCTTTCTGTGCTTCATGAAATACCACGTTGTCAGGCGATGCCTTTATGCCATAGAGTACCTCAAATATCTCCTGTACTCCAACAAACGCTCCGATATGATTCCAATGCGTATCGGTTTTATAAAATAATAGATGATTTTCTTTTTGCTCTAAAAATGCCTCTTTGGGATATACATATGGCACATCTGTATTGGTCCACATATACTCCGCAAACTGTTCTCCTCTGGAAACCGTATTGACTCTGGCAATGGTATCGGGCATATACTCTTCATACACAATTTCCTTGTTCGGAATTGTGACTGCAATAAAAGTAACTCCTTTTTCTTTTTCAAAATAATCCCTTGCCAAAACCAGATTAGAAGCCATTGCTGCCAGTTCTTCTTCAGAGAAATGATTAATTCCCATATAATCATAAATAGGGTAACCATCATTCTGTGTTTTATAAAACAACCAGTTTTCTTTTCCCAGCAAAACCTGAGTGGACTCCATATAGATACCTCCCGTTAAAAAGGAAGTCAGCTTTGTATTTCCTTCTATAAAAAGAGGTCGTAAAAATAAGGTCTCCGTAAACGAATTCAAAGTATTCTGAATACGTGAAAATAGAGGTTCTTTCTGCTCTGCTGATACATCTGCCGCCATACCATCCGCCTGCCCGGCGTCCGCATCTGCATCATCTGTGAAAACAGTTTCTGCAACCGCATTTTCTGCCATCGTTCCATTATTACTTAATACCTCTTCCGCTCCCGCCATAACCGCTTCGTCAGAAGTCCCTCCGCCACAAAGAGTAGCTACCGGTATTATGAATACAACCACTAAAAAGACAATGGCTATAAAACTGTCTTTATTTGTTTTTCCTAAGATCTGACGCATGATGCTGCCGCCTTTCTATTAAACTAAAAATTAAAATAAATAAACGGATTGTATGCCTGATTCATAATAAAAGAAACAGATACTACAAAAACAAGAAGTACACAGACTGCATAACCAATCTGCCACATCTTACACTCTTTCCATTTCGCTTCCAGTTTAGGCAGAATCGGAAAACATCCCATAAGTGCCAAAACATAATAAATACCATTCTGTAAAAGATAAGCACCTACCGCGCTGTCTAACACTCCTTTTGCGCCAATTCCGAACATTGCCTTAATATAAACAAGCGCATTTCCCATTCCAGTGGAACGGAAAATCACCCAGCCAATCATAACAAATAAAAGTGTATATACATGTCCCCACCAATAAGACTTTTTATGAAGTCCAGTCAGTTTTTCTATAGTCAAAAGAACAAAATACATTAATCCCCAGGCTAAAAATGTCCAATTAGCTCCATGCCAGATGCCTGTAAGCGCCCATACTACAAACAGGTTAAATACAAGTCTTCCTTTCGATACTCTGCTTCCTCCAAGTGGAAAATACACATAATCACGGAACCATGTCTGCAGGGAAATATGCCATCTTCTCCAAAATTCCGATACACTTTTGGCACTATAAGGGTAATTAAAGTTTTCTTCAAAATGGAAACCAAACATCTGTCCCAATCCAATTGCCATATCCGAATAACCTGAAAAATCAAAAAAGATCTGAAGAGTATAGGAAACTGCTCCAAGCCATGCCATAGCCATGGATGCCTGGAACTCCCCTCCAATCAATAAATTAAACGCTGCATCCGCTACTACTGCCATATTATTGGCAATCAGTACTTTTTTTCCAAGACCGATACAGAAACGGGTTACACCTTTGGAAAAATCAGTCCAATTCTCTTTCCTTTCTTCCATCTGCTCAGCAATCGTCTCATACCGCACAATAGGTCCTGCAATCAACTGTGGGAATAATGATATGTACAATCCAACCCGCAGAGGATTGTACTGAACCCGTCCTTTTTTACGGTATACATCAAATACATAGGACATTGCCTGAAAGGTAAAAAAGGAAATCCCTATTGGCAGTTCTACCTGTGGCACTGGAAATTCCGTATGTAAAAAGCGATTGACCTGAAGCATAAAAAATACACTGTATTTAAACCAGCCAAGGATACCGATATTGGTAAACACCATCAGCCCCAGCATACACCTTGCCAATCCCTTTCTGTTTTCCAAATGATGGACACCCAAACCATATACCCAATTGAGCAGAATCGTGCCAATCATCAAAAAAACATACACGGGTTCGCCCCACGCATAAAAGAACAAACTGGCAGCCAGTAGAAATATGTTTTTTAATTCTTTGGTCTTTCGTAAAAAGATATAATAAACCGCCAAAACAAATGGCAGAAATACAAACAAAAACACTTCGCTCGGAAAAAGCATGTCAATCTCCTATTTTCTAAAATAATATTTTTCATTATAACACAGATTCCCTGTCATAGGAATTTTACATATTATCATAAAACGTCATATTTTGGTAATCTCACTATTTATAATCTTTCTTGAATTTGTTATAATTGACAAAATTGCTTGTAAACGTTTTTACTTTATAAAATTGAGGGATATTATGGGCTCCATTATTACACCCGTCATTTTCATCCTGCTCTTCTTCTGTATGATTATTGTTTTCTATTTTATGATGCATGCAGATGTAAGCGACTCTCATATCGAAAATGTCGATTTAATCACAGGATTATTAAGCCGCAAAGACGGCGAAAAAAAGATTAAGGCTGCCATGAAAGAAGCACCCGGCTGTCTTGCTTTTATTGATCTGGACAATCTAAAACCCATTAATGACAGGTTTGGTCATTCAGCCGGAGACCACGCTCTGAAAGTCGTTTCAGAAGTGCTGGGAATCCATGGACAGGAAGCAGTCATTTCCAGAATTGGCGGAGATGAGTTTCTTTTCTATATGTCCGATGTAGATGAAGGAAAGGCTACTTTCATTATTAACTGTATCATGGATACCTTTCGAAGCAAAAGAGAAACCGATAAAGTGCTAAGTGTTGCTTCACTATCCATCGGGCTATGTTTATCCAGCCCCGACAGCGATTATGCAGAGGTTTACCAGAGGGCCGATAAAGCACTTTATTTTATCAAGCAAAATGGTAAAGATGCCTATTTCTTCTATCATCATGCTTTTACAAATTCCACCTCGGGTCCATCCGTGGATCTGGCAAAATTAGTAGAGTCCATCCGCAGACAAGGATCCTATAAAGGGGCTCTTGGCGTAGAATACCGTGAATTTACTCATTTATATGAGTTTATCAGTAATATGGCAGTACGCTATGATCAGAACCTGCAATTAATTATGATTACTTTAGAACCTGTACAGAATACTCTGTCAGAAAACTTTACTCCTGATTTATTGGAAGAGGCGATGAACTGCATGAATGCTGCCATCCGCAACTCTCTCCGTAATGTAGATGTCTGCACACGCTTTAGCAGTCAACAGTTTTTAGTCATTCTTACCAATGCCGGTGTAGAAAACATATCTCTGATATTAGATCGAATTTTAAATTATTATCATAATATTTTCAGGAATTCTGATATTCAGGTTCGATATGAAGCTGCCAATTTAAAAGAAGACCTTGAAAAAGAATAATTTTTAGAAAAAACATTCACTCAGTGAATGTTTTTTCTTGCATAGTGCTATTGTTCCATGTATAATAGCAATGTATTTTAGCAGGGTAAAGTGCGATACGCACTGATTTTCCAAGCAAATACACTATACTTATAGCAAAGAAGGTAATAAACAAATGGAAAGAAGAGTCGGTACAGTTTCTAGAGGAATCCGTTGTCCTATCATCCGCGAAGGTGATAATTTAGTGGATATCGCTGTTACAAGCGTATTAGAGGCAGCACAGAGCGAAGGATTTTCTTTACGTGACCGTGATGTTATTGCGTTAACAGAATCGATCGTAGCAAGAGCACAGGGCAATTACGCATCTGTTCAGGATATTGCAGACGATGTCAGAGCCAAACTGGGCGGCGGTACAATTGGTGTTATTTTCCCAATCTTATCCCGTAACCGTTTTGCAATCTGTTTAAAAGGTATTGCAATGGGCGCAAAAAAGGTGGTTTTAATGTTAAGCTACCCAAGCGATGAAGTAGGTAACGCACTTTTAACATACGATCAGTTAGATGAAGCTGGCATCAATCCTTACAGCGATGTTTTATCTTTAGAAAAATACCGCGAACTGTTTGGTGAAAATAAACATGAATTTACCGGCGTTGATTACGTTCAGTATTATTCTGACATTATCACAGAAACTGGTGCAGAAGTAGAAATCGTATTTGCAAATCAGGCAAAAACAATTTTGGATTACACAGATTGTGTTGTTACTTGTGATATCCACACAAGAGCAAGAACGAAACGCCTTTTAAAAGCTGCTGGTGCAAAAATTGTACTTGGTATGGATGACATTTTAACAGAATCCGTAAATGGCAATGGCTACAACACAAAATACGGTTTATTAGGTTCTAACAAATCTACAGAAAATAAAGTAAAATTATTCCCTAGAGAATGTCAGGATTTAGTAGAAGACATTCAGGCTGAAATCTTAAAAGCGACTGGCAAACATGTAGAAGTTATGGTTTACGGTGATGGTGCTTTCAAAGATCCTCAGGGTAAGATTTGGGAATTAGCTGACCCGGTTGTTTCTCCTGCTTTCACAAGCGGTTTAAAGGGAACACCAAACGAATTAAAATTAAAATACCTTGCAGACAATGACTTCAAGGATTTAAGTGGTGCAGAATTAAAGGAAGCAATTGAAAAGAGCATCAAAGCAAAAGATGCTAACTTAGTAGGTAACATGGCTTCTCAGGGTACAACACCTAGACAGCTTACAGACCTGATTGGTTCTTTATGTGACTTAACAAGTGGTTCCGGAGATAAAGGAACACCTATCATTTTGATTCAGGGCTACTTTGACAACTTGGCTGACGCATAAGCCGTGCAAAGCGAAAAATAAATGAGGTCCCGAAAATGCATTTATGGATTTTTGGGACCTCATTTATTTTGAGATTTATAGGGCGCCGCCCTCCATGACAAACCGAAGGTTTGGAATGGGCACGGCTTATATTTTGAGGCTTATAGGGCGCCGCCCTCCATGACAAACCGAAGGTTTGGAATGGCACGGCTTATATTTTGAGGCTTATTCGCGCCGCCCTCCATGACAAACCGAAGGTTTGGAATGGGCACGGCTTTATAAAGGGGTGTGTCATGCCGCACTAAAATAGGGGATGTGCGGCATGACGGAAATAAACGATTAATCATGCAGTTTAAACTTATTTACTAAGTCATCCAACTCTACTGCTCTTGCTGCTAATTCTTCACTGATAGCTGAACATTCCTGTGAACCAGCTGCATTCTGCTGCGTTACCATGGAAATCTGATCCACTCCCTCTGATACCTGCTGCAATGCAACTGACTGTGTCTTAGATACTTCACTGTTTGCTTTTGCTGCTTCTGCAAAGTTTTCTAATTCTTTAATAATTCTTTCGAATCCAACTGCTGTTTCTTCTGTTACCTGATTACCCTTATCTACTTCTTCTACTGTTTTGCTGATTAATTCCTTTGTGCTGACAACTGCCTGTGCACTATCAGTAGCCAATTTACCAATCTGATCTGCAACGACTGCAAAACCACGTCCTGCATCACCGGCTCTTGCCGCTTCAATAGAAGCATTTAATGCCAATAAACTTGTCTGTGTTGCAATTTCTTCAATAGATGTAACAATTACTTCGATTTCTTCTGAAATCTCCTTGATGTGGCGCATTTCAGCCTGAAGTTCCTGCATCTGTGCTCTTTCGCCCTGTGCTTCTTCTACTGCTTCCATCATCATGCCATATGATTTTTCTGCTTCCTTAGCCGCTTCATCAGCCATGCTGCTTACTGTTTCAATGGTAGCCGTTAACTCTTCTACTGCACTTGCCTGTTCGCCAGTACCTGCTGCGAGGTCATTAGCCGCTGCTGCAACTTCATCCGAACCAGTGTCCACTTGATTAGAAACTTCTTTAATATTGCGAAGTGTGGTATTAAACTCTTTTAAAATAACAACAAAAGACTGTTTGATGCTCGCAAAATCACCAAGATAATCTGTAATATTATCAAAATTCTGAGTCAGATTACCACTTGCAACCATTTCAAAGTTCTCACAGATTTCTTTTACATAGCCGCTTAAGATATTAATGGACTCGCGCATCAATTTTGCAAGGTTTCCTAATTCATCCTCTGATTCATATGTAATGTCGTTGCCATGAGAAAGATCACCTGCACGAAGCTGTTTTGCTGCTTCTTCAAGCTGTTTTACAGGCTCTGTGATAATTACTGTTACCTTAAGGGCAATTTTAATAGCAATTGTTGTAATTACAATTAATAAAACAACACCAACAATAATCATACTAAGAGCAACCATTTCTGCATCATGGGCATAATCTTCACCAACTGCAAAAATGCTCTGGTCAAGAATATCTGCATTTGCTCTGATTTCATTTACTAATGGAGTATAATACTCTTCATCATAATCATTTGCTCCATCATAATTACCTGCATCAAGTAATGCAATCAACTCTGCACGGTATACCGCTTCCTGTTCAAACTGCTTACCCATTTCCTCTAACAATACTTTGTTTTCTTCAGAAATCAAAGTAGTATGTAACACTTCCATTGCTGCAGTAGCCAAATCCATATTAGCCTGCATATTTGCTTCTTCTTCTTCTAAAACGCTGTCGCCTACCGCAATCACACGGTTAATCGCTCTCTGGTTTGCCACTAAACCAAAACGGATATCACCTACATAGAAGGTAGATGTGGTAGGACCTTCAAAAAGTCCTTTTACTTTTGACTCTGTAATTAAAATTCCCACTAAAAGAGTCGCGATTAAAATAAATGTGGTTACGATGATTAATCCAAAGGATGTAATCAACTTCTTTTTGATTGGCCAGTTTTTCAACATCTCGTTAAATGACTGTTTTTTCATGTTTGTTTCTCCTGTTCTTTTGTTAGTCTTCTTTTGTTTGCGCCTAAGCCTTTATAGTTTCATCACTTTACTTCATTAACAAAATAAAGTGCGTAAAAAAACAACCAATAGGTCAGAATGATACACACTCTAACTTATTGGCTGTAATACATACATAATTACTCATAATTAATAAAGCAAACAAACCCTGTCTGTCTGTCTGTCTGTCTGTCTGTCTGTCTGTCTGTCTGTCTGTCTGT
>CAZHGE010000090.1:0-10376 GCA_964531805.1 uncultured Lachnospiraceae bacterium | reverse complement strand
GTTATAATAAGTATATTGTGAAGATATTATAGAAATATAGGTGTTTTATTATGAAGAGACTGTTATTTGTATTTAATCCACATTCTGGGACTGGTGAGATTTGCAAGCATCTTGCGGATGTAGTGGATATTTTTACAAAAGCAGGATATGACGTGGTTGTGTATCCGACACAGGCTGCATTGGATGGAACAAGAAAGATTCTTTTAGATGGGGAAAAATATGACCGTATTGTGGTTTCTGGCGGAGACGGTATGCTTCATGAATTAGTAAATGCAGTACTGCGTTTAAAAAAGCCAGTTACCATTGGGTATATTCCAACAGGAACGGTCAATGATTTTGCAACGACACATAATATTCCGAAAAATGCGGTTGATGCAGCAAAAGTATCGGTATCGGAACATATCGGTTTTTTGGATGTGGGGCGATTCGGGGAAGAATATTTTACCTATGTGGCGGCTTTTGGACTGGGTTCGAATGTGGCATATGATACGGATCAGAAAGCCAAGAACACATGGGGAGTGTTAGCATACGTTGCTAATGCCATTAAGAGTATAGAGCCACAGAATATCAGTCAGGCATGTTGTAAAATGCGGATTGATACAGGTAGTGAGATAATAGAGGATGAATTTATATTTGGTGCAGTTTCGAATTCCTTATCCATTGCAGGTATGCAGAATTTGGTGGATCGTGATGTGGTGCTTGATGATGGATTGTTAGAGGGATTATTTATTAAGAAACCACAGAATGTAATCGAGTTGGAGCAGATTGCACGCGGCCTTATTACGCGTAATTTTGATATGGCAAGCATGCATTTTGTAAGAGCTAGACGGTTTGAGATTGATTCGAAGCCGGCAGTGTGGACCTTGGATGGAGAAAATGGTGGAGAGCATGAGCATGTGGTGATTAAAGCACAAAAGCAGGTTTTACAGATTGCATTGCCGGAAAAGAAGAATGTATTAAATATAGAAGAACAGTTCGTTGAGTAGGTAGCTTGACGGGCTGTTTCTGTTTTTCGTGGAACTGTTATGAAAAAGCAGGCAGTATCTATAAGGCTAATGCTTGTTTTTATGTACAAAATAATGTAAGATGTAGAGGATAATATTAACAAAATACTTTATAAGGTTGGTGTATGAATATGTTTTTAGATGATTACAAACGTTGGATGGACACAGATTTAGAAGATCCTGCTTTAAAAGCAGAACTTGAGTCCATCGAAGGTAATGAAGAAGAGATTAAAGATCGTTTTGCAGTCGCTTTAAAATTTGGTACAGCCGGTTTACGTGGTGTATTAGGTGCCGGTTCTAACCGTATGAATATTTATGTAGTACGTCAGGCTACACAGGGACTTGCAAACTGGGTAAAAACACAGGGCGGTAATCAGTTAGTAGCAATCAGCTATGACAGCCGTATCAACAGTGATGTTTTTGCCAAAACAGCGGCATGTGTACTTGCAGCAAATGGTATCAAGGTTCGTATCTATGATGCGTTAATGCCTGTTCCGGCACTGAGTTTTGCAACACGTTACTATGAAGCAAATGCAGGTATCATGGTGACAGCATCCCATAACCCTGCAAAATACAATGGTTATAAGGCATATGGTCCTGACGGATGTCAGATGACGGACGAAGCAGCAGATATTGTTTATGCAGAGATTCAGAAAACAGATATCCTTACAGGTGCTAAGATGATGGCATTTGAAGAAGGTATTGAAAAGGGATTGATTGAATACGTGGGAGATGATTGTAAAGAAGCTCTTTACGATGCAATCAAGGCACGCAGTGTTCGTCCGGGTATCTGCAAAACAGCAGGACTCAAATTAGTATATTCTCCATTAAATGGTTCTGGTTTAGTACCAGTTATGAGAGTGTTACAGGATATCGGTATTGATGATATTACTATTGTTCCAGAACAGCAGTATCCGGATGGCAACTTCCCAACATGTCCATATCCAAACCCAGAGATTTTCGAAGCTCTTCGTTTAGGATTAGAATTAGCAGAGAAAACAGGTGCTGACTTAATGTTAGCAACAGATCCTGATGCAGACCGTGTTGGTATTGCGATGAAGTGTCCGGATGGTACATATGAACTTGTTTCCGGTAACGAAGTGGGCGTTTTATTATTGGATTACATCAGTGCAGCGCGTATCGAAAACGGTACTATGCCTGAAAAAGCAGTTGCGGTAAAATCCATTGTTTCCACACCTCTTGCAGATGCAGTAGCTGAAAACTATGGTGTAGAATTAAGAAGCGTATTAACAGGATTCAAGTGGATTGGTGATCAGATTGCGAACTTAGAAGCAGCTGGCGAAGTAGACAGATTTATCTTTGGTTTCGAAGAAAGCTACGGATATCTTGCTGGTCCTTATGTAAGAGATAAGGATGCGATTATCGGTTCTATGTTAATCTGTGAAATGGCAGCATATTACAGAAGCATTGGTTCTTCTATCAAACAGAGATTAGAAGAAATTTATGCTAAATATGGCCGTTACTTAAACAAAGTAGATAGCTATGAATTCCCAGGCTTATCCGGTATGGATAAGATGGCTGGTATCATGGATGACCTTCGCAAGAATCCACCAGCTGAAATCGGCGGTTATGCGGTTGTAAAAGTAACAGACTACAAGAAGTCAGAAGAAACAGGACTTCCAGCAGCAAACGTATTAATCTTCAAATTAGATGGTGGCGCAGAAGTAATCGTTCGTCCTTCCGGTACAGAACCAAAGATTAAAACATACTTTACAACATTAGGTAAAGATTTAGCAGAAGCACAGGCACAGAAAGATAAGCTTGCAGAAGCCTTAAAACCGGTGTTGGCGTAAGAATAATTTTATAATGTGAAATGATATTGAAAGGCTGGAAACCAAGGTTGGTTTTCCAGTCTTTTTTTCAACTTTAACATTTTAGAAACATTTCTTTAGCAATTCACAAATAAATCTACATTAATATAACATCATCGACAGGAACATAAGAAATGAAATAAAGAGGAGAAAACAGAAATGAAAGACAATGTAATGAATGAAAGTAAAGGATTTGAATATACGTATTCTGCAAAAAACCAGAAGGAAATCGAGAGCATCAGAAAGAAATATCTTCCAAAAGAAGAAGATAAAATGGAGACTTTAAGAAGACTTGATAAAAGTGCAGAAAAACCGGGAACAATGGCAGGAATTATAGTTGGTGTCATAGGAACGATGCTTCTTGGAATTGGAATGTGCTGCACAATGGTTTGGGCGGATACTGCTTTTATATTAGGAATTGTGGTTGGTATGATTGGAATTGCAATTCTTTCAACAGGTTATCCACTATATAAGAATATAACAAAAAAACAAAGAGAAAAGATTGCGGAGCAGATATTGGCGCTCAGCGCAGAAATTTCTTTATAACATAGATTTAAACTAAAAAAACAATAATTAAAAACGAAAAGGAGATTAAAAATGGAAAAGAAAAGTTTTGTAACATTAGTAATGGGAGTTGTTGGAGGTCTGTTATTTTCACTGGGAATGTGTATGGGATTATTACCGGAGTGGAACATGTTTAATGTAGGTGTTGGCTTTGGAGTAGTTGGTGCAATTATTCTTCTAATCACATTGATCAGATACCGCAAGTTATCCGGTAAACAGCCTATTAAATGGAATGGTAAAGTAGTAGCAAAAGTAATCTATGCAATCTTTGCATTCTTAGTATTTGGCCTTGGTATGTGCATGGTAATGGTATTTGAAGGTATGATGATCTGGGGAATTTTAGTAGGTATTGTTGGAATCGTATTACTTCTTTGCCTGATTCCAATGTTCTTTGGATGGAAAGACAGTAAAAAAGAGAGTGTAGAGAAATAAGATAATACTATAAAAAAGGAATCATAGGAGGAAAAGAAAATGAACAAATCAGTAGTTAAGAAATCATTAAAAGTAGCAGGTGCATTTGCAGCAGCAACAGGAGTTGTGGCATTAAGTGCATTAGTTGCAAGTGGTGCAGCTGTTGGTGCAATCGCAGAAGGTTTCAAGGAAGCTGGTAAGGTTGTAAAGAAGAGCCTGGATAAAACAGAGCAGGAAAAGAAAAATGAAGAGACAATGGCTGAAGAGGATAATGTGGAAACTGTAGAAGTGCCAATGCCAGAAGAAATGGTAAAAACAGAAGAAACAGTGGAAACGCAGACTGTACAGGCAGAGGGAAACACAGAAACTCAAAATGCTTAATGATAAAAAATATCAATAACAGAAGCGTTGATATAGTTGACATAAATAATGTTAATCAATAAAATACGATTGGATTAGTTGAAACTAACTAATTCGATCGTATTTTTTATTGGAAGAAATAGGGATTTCAGACAGTTTCATATAGCAAAGGACAGAACAATTATGATGATTAATAAAAGACTGATCAATATGGTCAGTGATAGCAAAAAATATGTAGCAGGCAATGTAGTGATGCAGTGGTGTAACCTTGCAGCGAATGTAGTAATCATGGGACAGGTGGCTGGTCTGCTGCAAAAGTTATATGAAAAGACGGCAGATAGAAAAGATTTCATAGTAATGGCAGTTGTATTTGGTGTTGTAATGCTGGCTCGCTTTTTCTGTGAAAAAGGTGCTGTGAAAATGAGTTATCTAGCATCCAGGACCATGAAGAAAACGCTTCGTGAGACAATTTATAAAAAATTATTGCGATTAGGTGCTTCCTATCATCAAAGGATTGCGTCATCAGAAGTCGTTCAGGTGGCGGTAGAAGGTGTGGACCAGTTGGAAACTTATTTTGGTGCATATCTGCCACAGTTTTTCTTTAGTATGATAGCACCATTTACTTTATTTGTTATTTTAGCAAATGTAAATCTGCTATCTGCAGTAGTATTACTGATTTGTGTGCCATTGATTCCGGTTACTATTGCCGTGATCCAGACCTGGGCAAAGAAATTATTATCAAAATACTGGGGACAGTACACGGCACTGGGAGATACCTTTTTAGAAAATTTACAGGGACTTACCACTCTTAAAATTTACCAGACGGATGAAATGAAGCATCGACAAATGAATGAAGAGTCGGAGAAGTTTCGTAAGATTACCATGAAAGTGCTTACAATGCAGTTAAATTCTATTACGATCATGGATCTGGTGACTTATGGGGGAACTGCGTTAGGAATGATCCTTGCTGTTTTACAGTTACAAAAAGGAAATGTATCGTTAGCCGGCTGTCTTCTGATTATTTTACTGTCAGCGGATTATTTTATTCCTATGCGCCGTCTTGGAAGTTATTTTCACATTGCTATGAATGGAATGGCAGCATGCGATAAAATCTTTAAACTGCTGGATTTGGAAGAAGCAGAAGATAAAGAGAAAGAAATTGGTAGAGATAAGACCATAATCATACAGAATTTAAGTCATGCCTATGAAGAAGACAGGGAAATTCTGCATGGAATTGCGATGGAACTTCCACAGGGGAAAATGGTTGCAATTGTAGGAGAAAGCGGTTGTGGAAAATCCACCATTGCCGGTATTCTGTCCGGTAAAAATAAGGGATATAAAGGCAGCGTAACCATTGGCGGCGTGGAATTGGAAGAGATTAAAGAAGAAAGTCTGATGGAAAACATAACACTTGTTAGTCATAATAGTTATTTGTTTAAGGGAACTGTCAGGGATAATCTTTTAATGGGAAAAACGGATGCCACAGAGCAAGAGTGTATTGATGCTTTGAAAAAAGTAAAATTATATGATTTTTTAATGGAAGAAAAGGGGTTAGATACGGTTCTTTTAGAAAAAGCAACCAATTTATCCGGCGGTCAGTGTCAGAGGCTGGCATTGGCAAGAGCGCTTTTGCATGACACACCAATTTATATATTTGATGAGGCATCTTCCAACGTGGATGTAGAAAGTGAAGAAGCTATCATGGAACAAATCAATGCTCTGGCAAAAGAAAAGACAGTCATTCTGATATCACATAGACTTGCTAATGTTACCAGTGTAGACAGGATTTTCGTAATGGATCAGGGAAATATCGTGGAGTCCGGCACACATAAAGAACTGATGGATAAAGCAGGAATTTATGCGCGGATGTATGAGACACAGATGGAATTAGAAAATTATGGAAAAAATAAAGGAGATGTGGCATGAAAAAGCGAAATAGTTTTCAGATCATGTTAAAACTTTCCGGGTTAGTAAAGCCATTATCGGGTTATATGGCTCTTGCTGTTTTGATGGGACTGATTGGCAATCTTTGTGCTACATTTATTGCTGTGCTGGGCGGTTATGCGATTCTTCGTGTTTTGAATATTGATACAACAGTCAGTATTGTGGCAGTTTTTATAACAGCGGCGGTACTTGCATTAATCCGTGGTGTTTTGCGTTATGCAGAACAGGCGTGCAACCATTTTATTGCATTCAAGTTGTTAGCATTGATCCGTGATAAGGTATTTGGTGCATTACGAAAACTTTGTCCGGCAAAACTGGATGGCAGGGATAAAGGAGACTTGATTGCAGTAATCACATCGGATATCGAACTTTTGGAAGTATTTTATGCTCATACTATTTCGCCATGTGCCATTGCATTGCTTTTTTCCGTGATACTTTGTGCTTATTTGGGAAGTTTTCATCCAATTTATGTGGTAATCGGAGCAGTGGCATACCTCTGTGTAGGGGTAATTATTCCGTTAGTGGTTTCGAAGATAAGCAATGAAGATGGAAGACAGTTCCGTAAAGGAGCAGGCGTACTTAGTGGTTTTGTGCTGGATAGTCTCAGAGGCCTAAAGGAAATCATTCAGTATGGTATGGGACAGAATCGTTTAATGCAGATGAATGAGCAGGCGGAGGCACTTTCAGAAGTAGAAAGAGTCATGAAAGATAAGCAGGGAATAAATGCAGCTGTAACCAATACGGTGATCTGGATCTTTGATTTTGTTCTGCTTATGACAGCGGCACAGTTGTATGGAAGCGGTGTTGTTGGCTTTGAAGGTGTGATCCTTCCGGTTCTTGCTATGATGGGTTCTTTTGGACCGGTTGTTGCCTTGGCGGCTTTAGGAAGTACTCTGGGTAATACATTTGCAGCTGGAAATCGCGTGTTAGATATTTTAGAAGAAGAACCAGTTGTACAGGAAATTACAGAAAAAACGGAAGTTCAGTTTGATGGAATCAAAGCTGAAAATGTGGATTTTTCCTATGATGAAACAAAGATATTGGATGATTTTAGTATGGAAATACCTAAATCGAAAATTGTGGGAATTACCGGCAAAAGCGGAAGTGGTAAATCTACTTTCTTAAAATTATTGATGCGTTTTTGGAAAGCAGATGCAGGGAAAATAATGGTTTTCAAGACGGATATCAATGAGATTAATACAAGTAACCTTAGAAATATGGAAAGTTTTGTTACACAGGAAACGCATTTGTTTAGTGACAGCATTTTTAACAATCTGCGTGTGGCAAAAGAAGATGCTACTTTGGAGGAAGTGCAGGAAGCATGTAAAAAGGCATCCATTCATGATGTGATTATGAAATTTCCAAAAGGGTATGACACACCGGTTGGAGAATTGGGAGATACCTTATCCGGTGGCGAAAAGCAGAGGATTGGGCTTGCCAGAGCATTTTTGCATGATGCGGAGCTGATGCTTTTAGATGAACCAACCAGCAATTTAGACAGTCTGAATGAAGGGGTAATTTTAAAATCCTTAAAAGAAGCGTGCAAGGATAAGACAGTTGTACTGGTATCCCACAGAAAATCGACGATGGGAATCGTAGATACGGCATATTCGGTTGAGAATGGAAGAATGAGTTAAGGAGAGAAAAGAATGAATATAAAAAAAGGAATCTATATTGTTGTTGGATGTATTGGAGTTGGATTAGGGGCACTTGGAGCTGCCTTGCCGCTGCTTCCGGCATTCCCATTTTTGTTGCTGGCAGCTATTTGTTTTGGAAAGAGTTCAGAAAGACTGCATACCTGGTTTATTGGGACAAAGCTTTATAAGAACAATTTGGAAAGCTATGTGCAGGGACGCGGTATGACATGGAAGACCAAGATTCGTATTATGGTGATCGTAACACTTACGATGTCCGTTGGTTTTATTATGATGAGTAGAGTGCCGGTTGGAAGAATTATCTTAGCAGGTGTCTGGGTGTTCCATATTTTGTATTTCTGTTTTGGTGTAAAGACAATCAAGGAAACAGGAGACGTTGTGGAGGAAGTATAATAACTTTGAATTTCTCGATAATGTGAGTTTGAAAAATATCAATTTAGGTAGTAAAAGTAATGAGAGATAAAATGAAAAGTAAAATTGAGAAAAAAAGAGAACGGGAAAAGAAAATGGTTTCTCTTATGATCAAACTATACTGTAATAAAAAGCATCATACAAAAAGGGAATTGTGCGAGGAATGTGCACAGTTAAATGAGTATGCCATCATGCGTAGTGACAAATGTCCATTTATGGAGACAAAAACTTTTTGCTCGAATTGTAAAGTACATTGTTATAAGCCGGATATGAGAGAAAAGATAAAGGTAGTCATGCGGTTTTCCGGACCGAGAATGATTTTCAGACATCCGGTTGCTGCTATCAGGCATGTGATTGAAAGTAAGCGGGAAAAGAAGAGGTTAGAACGGGAAAATAAATACTGAATAAGAAGGAATTCTTTTGTAGAAAAGATAAAAACGTGACTAGAGCCGGTGCATGAAAATTTAGGCATCGGCTCTGTTTTTTTATTCAAAGTAAAATAAATCCTCGAATTTTTTATCCAGTGCAATGCAAAGGATTAGTGCCAGTTTGGCAGTAGGATTAAATTGACCAGTTTCGATGGAACTGATGGTATTTCTTGAAACTCCAATCATTTCAGCAAGATCACCTTGTGAGAGATTTTTTTCTGCACGGGCTATTTTTAGCCGGTTCTTTAATATCAGTTCATTTTTCATACGTTTACCCAATCACTTTCATCAAATCTGTTAGTATATAACATAGTAAAAAAGTGACCGATGCGAAAATCAATAAAAACGCTCCGACAAACTCGGTTTTCTGGGCGGTGGCTTTATATTTTCCATAGCATTCTGCACCGGTGAAAGCACACCAGAAACTCATGGGAATCACAAAATTTCCACCAAAGAAAACGACAAGAAAAATATATGCGGAAAGCATAATATTCAGGCCTATAAAACCATATCTTCTTCCTATGTTATCTGAGAAAATAATTCCTTCATCTTCCTTTTGTTCACGGCTTTTTTGTAGAATTGCATCTTTGTTCATAATGAATACTCCTTTCCAAGTATTGTTGTTAAAATGCAAAGTTTTCTTTGTAATATTAATATATGCATTTGCTAGATAAATATTCCAAGTTTACTTGGTAAAATAGTTTGACGATTAGGAATGGTGGGTATACAATCGATTAGAAAAGACTAACCAGAGTAAGGCGTTTAGAAAACTAACGAAAAGTGGTTAATTATATGGAGCAAAAATATGTCAGATGATAGAGATTACGTTTGAAGGTTAATGGAGTGAAATTATATGAAATACAGTATGAATGCGTGGTTATACGGACAGTTTTATCACACTGCTTGTAAAGCTATGTTAAAGCAAAAAGGTTTCCCAAATCAGATAATCAAAAATATTGCGGCAGAGTATAAACGTATTGTACTTAACGCAAAAGATATTGGTAATTCAAAATTGTTCAGTGCCTATATGATGGGCTGCTATTTTATTGCACTAAACCGGAATACAGGACTGAAACCTGAACAGAATTATGAACTTTTTAAAGATGGGTTATATGCGTCAAAAATTTTTCATATGGCAATGGGAGACGCAGATGCCTATCTGGATGAAAAGAAACTTCCCGGCAGAAAGAAATGGTCGAAAAAAAGTTATAAACGAAAGTATGAAAATGACTGGGTTGTAGACATTCTAGAAGGCTGCGGAGAGTATGATCTCGGATATGATTACCTTGAATGTGGTATATGTAAACTTTGCCATGATGAAGGTTGTCCGGAACTTGCCAAGTATCTTTGCAGACTTGATTTTGTGATGGCGGATATGATGGGCATGACACTAACCCGCACCCAGACAATTGCAGAGGGCGCAGACTTTTGTGATTTCCGGTATAGCAAAAGGAACTGCATTGACGAAAATATTGTTGATATTTAAAATGGAGACAGAACAACCTTGAATTTGGGAAGTTGCTTATCCGACTAAATGAAAGAAAATTTCATGTTAGTCTGGCTAGGAAAAAACGTCAGACCGATTAAACTAAAGGGATAAATGATTTAGTCTGGTATATTAGGGTTGAAAATCCGACTAAAATGAAAAGTTAGAATAGTCGGGGAGGTAGAAAAAAATACTCCGACTAAATTGAAGAAGTACTTATATTAGTGGGTAACTAGAAAGATATATTCAAATTTAAATTTGTAGGAAACAGAAAATTTGAA
>CAZHGE010000089.1:0-10886 GCA_964531805.1 uncultured Lachnospiraceae bacterium | reverse complement strand
GTTGCTACGCAACCGCGCTCGGCGCGAGAGTTTGCAAAGCAAACTCTGTGTTCTTGTGATACTTTAAAAAATATTATATAATAAAAATCTATTATTTTTGATTGCGGAGGGTTGCAATATGAACTTAGAAGGACGCCATTTTTTAAAACTTTTGGATTACACACCGGAAGAGATTTTATATTTAGTAGATTTAGCAGCAATGCTTAAGGATAAAAAGAAAAAAGGTGAGAGAATGGATGTGCTGCGTGGTAAGAACATCGCTCTTATTTTTGAAAAGACAAGTACGAGAACACGTTGTTCTTTTGAAGTGGCAGCGCATGATCTTGGTATGGGAACAACTTATTTAGAGCCTGCAGCGTCACAGATTGGTAAAAAAGAAAGTACTGCGGATACTGCAAGAGTATTAGGACGTATGTATGAAGGCATTGAATACCGTGGTTTTGAGCAGACAATTGTAGAAGAACTGGCTGAGTATGCAGGAGTTCCTGTGTGGAATGGCTTGACAAATGAATTCCATCCAACTCAGATGTTGGCGGACCTGTTAACCATTCGTGAGCATTTTGGTAAAATCAAAGGCATTCGTATCGTATACATGGGGGATGCCCGTTACAATATGGCAAATTCATGGATGGTAACTTGTGCAAAAATGGGTATGCATCTGACACTTTGCTCAGATAAGAAGTATTTCCCGGACCCGGCATTAGTGGCGCAGTGTGAAGAAATTGCCAAGGAAAATGGCGGAACCATTGTTTTAACGGAGGACCCAATCGAAGGAACAAAGAATCAGGATGTTGTTTATACGGATGTATGGGTATCCATGGGTGAACCGGATGAAGCATGGGAAGAGAGAATCAAAGACCTTACACCATACAAGGTAACTGCAGATGTGATGAAACGTGCTGGTGAGAATGCAAAGTTTATGCACTGTCTGCCGGCTTTCCATGATTTAAAAACAAAGATTGGTGCAGAAAAAGGGGCACAGTTTGGCTTTAATGAATTAGAAGTAACAGATGAAGTATTTGAGTCACCAGCGTCCATCGTATTTGACGAAGCGGAAAACCGTATGCATACGATTAAGGCGGTAATTGCAGCGACACTTGGTGCTAAATTTGAATAAGAGGTATAGACCTCAAGAGGCGTTTTGAAAGAGACAATATGAATGAGTTTCATACAAAATGGTTAAAAAACCGTGTACATAAAGAAATGACGGATTCAACCAGTAATGACATCAGCAGGCTGGCATTGGAAGGTGCGCCGGAAGGGACTATTGTAACGGCAGATATCCAGACTGCGGGAAAAGGACGACGAGGGCGCAGTTGGGAAAGTACGGCTGGTACTTCGCTGCTTTTTTCCTTATTGCTTAGACCGAAACTAAAGCCGGATACAGCACCACAGATTACATTGCTTATGGCAATGGCGGTGACAAAAGCCGTTCGCCGGTTGACAGGATTGGATGCGTATATTAAGTGGCCAAATGATGTGGTGGTAAACGGAAAAAAGGTGTGTGGCATTTTAACGGAAATGCAGTTAAGAGATGGCGGGATTGATTTTGTTGTGGTAGGAACCGGTGTCAATGTGAATCAGACAAGTATACCGGTGGAACTGGAGGGCAGTGCGACTTCACTTTTACTGGAAAAAAGAAAGTGGATCATAATGCCGGAGAAGAATACACGAAAATCAGTGAACGGGCAGAAAATGCAAAGTTCAGAGAATACCGATGAAAGAGAAATACTTGACCGGGATTTCCTTTTAGAACGTATTTTGGCTGCATTTGAAGAGTATTATCAGTTATTTTTACAAAAGCAGGATCTTTCTGATTTGATGACAGAATACAATGAATGGCTGGTCAGCCTGAATAAGGGAGTAAAGGTATTAGATCCAAAAGGGGAATTTACTGGTATTTCCCAAGGAATCAATGAAAAAGGAGAACTGCTGGTAGCACTTCCAAGTGGAGATGTGACAGCAATTTATGCAGGAGAAGTATCGGTACGGGGATTGTACGGATACGTGTAGGAAAATGGAACAGAAAAAAATCGTGTTATGTGGCGCAAACGCATATGAAAAGAAATATTATTTTAATAAGGATTTTGATAAGATTCCAGAGTCTATCAAAGAAGAACTGCACATTATCTGTGTGCTTTTTACAGAAGAAGTGGGTGGCATTTTTACCTTTTGTTTTGATGAAGATGGCAATTTGGAAATGGAAACAGATGCTGCACCCGAAGATTATTTGTATGATGAGATTGGCAGCGGACTTTTAGTTCGTAAAATCCGTGACACCAAGCAGGAACTATTGCAGTCGCTGTCCTTATATTATCGAGTATTATTCTTGCATGAGGACGCGGACGAACTGCTGGCAGAACTCGAAACGGAGTAAACTATGAAAACGTTAAAAATCGGAAATGTAGAGCTTGAAAACCGTTATATACTGGCTCCTATGGCAGGCGTATCAGACCTGCCTTTTCGTTTATTATGTAAAGAACAAGGCGCGGGATTGGTTTGTATGGAAATGGTCAGCGCCAAAGCCATTTACTACAACAATAAAAATACGGATCAATTAATGGAGATTCATCCGGATGAAGGACCTGTTTCTTTACAGTTGTTTGGTTCCGATCCGGTGATTATGGGAGAAATGGCAAAGCGCATTGAGGAACGGCCATTTTCTATCCTGGATGTGAATATGGGTTGTCCGGTTCCCAAGGTGGTGAATAATCATGAAGGGTCGGCGCTCATGAAAAATCCCAAATTGGTAGAAGAAATTGTGACTTCCTTGGTAAAAGCGATTGAGAAGCCGGTTACTGTTAAGATTCGAAAAGGTTTTGATGAAAATAATGTCAATGCAGTGGAGATTGCAAAAATTGCAGAGGCGTGTGGTGCGGCAGCAGTAGCTGTTCATGGAAGAACCAGAGAGCAATATTATTCAGGAAAAGCGGATTGGGAGATTATTGCCCGTGTAAAGGATGCTGTAAAAATCCCTGTTATAGGAAATGGAGATGTGACAGATATTGAGTCAGCACAGAAACTGGTGGAGCAGACCGGCTGTGATGGTGTGATGGTCGGACGGGCAGTAAGAGGCAACCCGTTTTTATTCCGTGAATTGGTTCATTTTGAACAGACGGGACAGCGGTGTGCCAAAGCAACACCACAGGAAGTAAAAGAAGCGATTTTAAAGCATGCGGCATTACAGATTGAGTATAAGGGTGAGTATACCGCGGTCAGGGAGATGCGTAAGCATATTTCCTGGTACAGTGCGGGCTATCCAGGTTCGACAAAATTGCGTGCCAAGATCAACGAAATGGAAAATATGGATGACATTCTGGCAATTGTAGAGAAGATTTTTGTGTAGAGGATTATGACGGCGACTGTGAAGAAATCGCTTGACGTATGCTTCGTATGGATGTGATGAACTAAGGAGGGAAATCATGACTATTAGCGTGTGCATGATTGTAAAAAATGAAGAAAAGAATCTGGCGGATTGTCTGGATTGTTTAAAGCAGATTGCGGATGAAATTATTATTGTAGATACTGGTTCTACGGATGCGACTAAGTCCATTGCATCAAAGTACACGGATAAAGTCTATGATTTTGTATGGATTGATGATTTTGCGGCTGCACGAAATTTTGCTTTTTCTAAGGCAACAATGGACTACATTTACAGTGCGGATGCAGATGAGAGGCTGGATGAGGAAAATCGTCAGAGATTTCTGGATTTAAAAGAGGCATTGATTCCGGAAGTTGAAATTGTGCAGATGTATTACTGTAATCAGTTGGAAAATAATACGATTTATAGTTTTGATAAGGAGTATCGACCGAAACTGTATAAACGTGTGCGCCAGTTTGTATGGCAGGAACGAATTCATGAAGCGGTGGCTTTAGAACCGGTGGTATTTGACAGTGATATTGAAATTATTCATAAACCGTCCGCAGGGCATGGCAGCAGGGATTTGAAGGTATTTGCTTCCATGGTAGAAAAAGGAGAGCCTTTGTCCAAACGTTTACGGGAGATTTATGCAAAGGAATTATATATTACAGGCGCATTAGAAGATTTTAAAGCGGCGGAGCCTTTTTTCATCGCATGGACGGAAGAAACAGAAGACACTGATGAATTGAAGCAGGCGTGCAGCGTGCTTGCAAGATATTACCGTTTGACAGCCAACGATGCGGCATTTATGAAATATGCACTTAAGGTAACCGCGTTAGATGGCAGCAGCGAAATGTGCTATGAGATCGGTGAGTATTACTTTACGAAAAAGGATTATAGCGAAGCCGGTATGTGGTTTTATAATGCGGTCAATGAGACACAGGCGTTGCTTTCCATTGCGTATCAGGAAGAGTACGCCACAGCCCGTTTGGAAGAATGTAAAAAACAGTTAGAACTGTAGCGGCTTGGTCCAAGAGAGTGTTTGCTGTAAAGTGAAGATTTTTGCAGAATAAATCTGAATAGATTGTCTGTTATCTGCATAACATGGGATATGGACAAAATCATTTATACATGTAGTGCAGAGCATATTGGGTTTATTTTTCCCAAACGAAAGTGGTGGGATTTTTTGAAAAAACCACGGGAAGCAAGACTGGAAGCATTGGAGACTTTTTCGGGAGAAAAAGTCGGCGTTCTGATGCGGATTTTGGAAAGCAAAGATTTGGGGCCTGTATCAACTATATTGAGTGGAGCAACGCAGGAGAGAAGCCTTGCAGAGTTGAAGTATCACATTCTTATTCCAAATGCATACAGAAGGGAAATCCGACGCGAATTTATCAAAAGGTGTGTGGGAAAGCGGAGATATGAGATTCTTCTTGTGATTGATCCAATAGGAGAGGGATTGGCGGATTTGATTTCAGAAGCAGTAGAAGATATGAATTATCTGGCTGTTTTTACACCTAGCCCTGAGATATATGAATCTGTGTTGGAGCATATCGCCGAGGAAACTGGGCTAATTGGTATGATTTTCACAGATTATCGTGATTTTAAACAATATCAGAGAATGATCTGTGAAGAGAAAAATGTCCTTGTTTTTCTAGGGAGCAGAGAGGATACGAAGAATGGAAGTCAGAAACCTGCTTTTTTTCACTTTCCTAAGGGGAGTCTGGTGCTGGATTTTAATGAGCAGGAAGTCATACAAAAATTGATTCGTGTAAAAAGAATGGAAAATGAATATGTGAACCTGCCCATTTTTCTTGACAATATCATAAAAAATGGCTATAATTCCTTAGTTAATGAGGGTTTGCAAACTGGAACTATACAAATTTTCCGTTTGCGGCAAAATGTATATCGCACGGATGAAAAAATAAGCTGAGCGAAAAGAGAAAGGGAATTAAAAAATGGAAGAAAAGAAGAATATTTTAACCTATGAAGGGTTGAAGAAATACGAAGAGGAACTTCAGGAATTAAAGGTAGTAAAGAGACAGGAAGTCGCTCAGAAGATTAAAGAAGCAAGAGAGCAGGGAGACTTATCTGAAAATGCTGAATACGATGCAGCAAAAGACGAACAGCGTGACATCGAAGCAAGAATTGAAGAACTAGAAAAAATCCTTAAAAACGCAGAGGTTGTTGTAGAAGAGGAAGTTGACCTTGAGAAAATCAACATCGGATGCCGCGTTAAGGTATTAGATGTTGAATATAATGAAGAATGTGAATATAAGATTGTTGGTTCTACAGAAGCAAACAGCTTAAAAGGCAAGATTTCTAACGAATCACCAGTAGGAAAAGCGCTTATTGGTGCAAAAGTGGGAGAAACTGTTTCTGTTGAAACACAGGCGGGCGTATTCCAGTACAAAGTATTAGAGATTCAGAGATCTAACTAAAACACAAAAAGAAAAACTAAGTCTGCGAAATGCGCAGACTAAGTTTTTCTAAGTTTTGTGTCGGAAGAATGTCTCAGTGAGCCATTCTTCCAAAGAGAATATAAATGATTTCATAGTCGGGAATAACAAGACGTCCCGAATAGCACAGGAGAGAATATCATGGGAGAACAGGTAAAGAATAATCAGCCGGTAGAACAGGATTTAAACCAGATTTTAAAGGCAAGAAGAGAGAAACTTGCTGCATTACAGGAAGCAGGTAAAGATCCTTTCGTAATCACAAAATTTGATCAGACACATCATAGCCAGGAAATCAAAGACAACTACGATGCGTTAGAAGGTAAGACTGTAACCATCGCAGGCCGTATGATGTTTAAACGTGTTATGGGTAAGGCATCTTTCTGTAATATCCAGGATTTACAGGGTAATATCCAGTCATATGTGGCACGTGATAGCGTGGGAGAAGAACCATATGCTGACTTCAAGAAATTTGACGTGGGTGATCTTCTTGGTATCACAGGTGAAGTGTTTAAGACAAAAACGGGCGAGATTTCCATTCATGCAAGTGAAGTAACTCTTTTATCCAAGAGTTTACAGGTTCTTCCTGAAAAATATCATGGTCTGACAAACACAGATATGCGTTATCGTCAGCGTTACGTTGACTTGATTATGAATCAGGACGTAAAAGATACATTTGTAAAGCGTTCTAAGATCATCAGTTGTATCCGTCGTTACTTAGATGGACAGGGATTCTTAGAAGTAGAAACACCAATGCTTGTATCTAACGCAGGTGGTGCGGCAGCGAGACCTTTCGAGACACATTTTAATGCTCTTGATGAGGACTTCAAACTCCGTATCTCTCTTGAATTATACTTAAAGAGATTAATCGTTGGTGGTTTGGAAAGAGTTTACGAAATCGGACGAGTATTCCGTAACGAAGGTCTTGATACAAGACACAATCCGGAATTTACTTTAATGGAATTATACCAGGCATATACAGATTACAACGGAATGATGGATTTAACAGAGAACATGTTCCGTCATGTGGCACAGGAAGTACTTGGTACTACAACCATTACTTACCGTGGAATCGAAATGGATCTTGGTAAGCCATTCGAACGTATCACAATGGTAGATGCGGTTAAGAAATATGCGGACGTTGATTTTACACAGATTAACACCTTAGAAGAAGCAAGAGCCATTGCAAAAGAAAAGCATGTAGAGTTTGAAGAAAGACATACAAAGGGTGACATCCTTAACTTATTCTTCGAAGAATATGTAGAAGAGCACTTAATCCAGCCTACATTCGTAATGGATCATCCAATCGAGATTTCTCCTTTAACAAAGAAGAAACCAGAAGATCCAAACTATGTAGAACGTTTCGAATTATTCATGAACGGTTGGGAAATGTGTAACGCATACTCTGAGTTAAACGATCCAATCGATCAGAGAGAACGTTTCAAAGCACAGGAAGCAGCTTTGGCAGCAGGCGACGAAGAAGCCAACACAACGGACGAAGATTTCATGAATGCTTTGGAAATCGGTATGCCTCCAACAGGCGGTATCGGTTATGGTATCGACAGATTAACCATGCTGTTGACTGATTCACCTGCGATTCGTGATGTATTGCTCTTCCCGACGATGAAGTCACTTGATAAATAAAATGGCTTAAATACTGGGTTTGCGAGGTGTGAGACTTACGCCAATACGCCCAGTTTACGCCCAAATAATGAGAACAGACAGAAAGTTGACTGAAAAATAAGAAATAGACAAAGTGAGAGAGCCTTGAATTGATAGTATCATTTTAAGACTCTCTTTTTGTAAATATGGATATATCGAATATGTAGAAGTTTTATACATTGCTCGTTGACGTATAGTATTTAATGATGATAGAATTTATTAGAGATTACAGTAAGATTTTTAGGAAACTTGAGGAAAAAAGTAATGAATCGTAGTAGATATTTTAATTACATAGAACAAAAGTTGAATGAATTGTCTTATCGTATAAGTATTCGTGGAAAAATGAATTTGCTGGATTTAAATATATATTCAGAAACTTTTTTTGCGGAACTTATTAATTATTTGTTGGAGTGTAATCTTATAAACATTAACATAACAAATCAAAATACCGAAGGTATTGATTTGATTGATAAAGATAAGAAAATGCTTGCTCAAGTATCAGCAACATGTACTAAGCAAAAGATTGAGAATTCACTGGCAAAGAAGATATTTGAAAAATATCCTGATTATCATTTTAAATTTATTGCGATTGCAGGGGATGCAAGTAAATTAAAGAATGAGACATACAAGAATCCGCATAATGTTTTGTTTGTTCCATCGGAAGATATATACGATATTAAATCATTATTAGATTTGATATTAGAAATGTCAGTTATACAACAACGAAAACTATATGATTTTATAAGAGCGGAATTAGGGAATCAAATTGAAATAGTAAAAGTAGATACTAATTTGGCAACTATTATTAATATTTTGTCAAATGAAGATTTGGCAGATGCGATTGATTCTCCTGAAATAAATTCGTTTGAAATATTAAGAAAAATAGAATATAACGATTTGTTGTCTGTTCAGGATACCATTGATGATTATAAAATTTATTATAGTAGATTGAACGAGAAATATATTGAGTTTGATAAGCAAGGAGCAAATAAAAGCCTTTCAGTTTTGAAAATAATTCGAAAACAATACATTCAGTTGTCAAAAACTATTCAAGATGCGCATGAATTATTTTTTGCAATTATTGATAATGTGATAGAAATTATTAGTAGTAGCAATAATTACGTTGAAATCCCGTATGATGAATTAGAGATGTGTACATCAATATTAGTCGTGGATGCTTTTATTCGATGTAAAATATTTAAGAATCCGGAGGGATATAGTCATGTTATTACCTGATAACATACATCCAGAATTAAGTATATATTACAATGGTTCCTTTGTTATTGAAGAATTAAAAAAAGAGAATAAACAAACAATAATGCAATTGTATCAAAAAATAAAAGAAATAAGAGAAATGTCATTACCAACTTTTATTTTGTGTCTTGATTGGTTATATTTAATTAATGTTGCAGAAGTAAATGATGAAGGGTATGTGGAATTATGTTTATAAAAGAACTTATAATTTCAAATAAATCAAAAGTTATACGAGATATAAAGTTTAATTTGGGACTCAATCTAATTATTGATAACACCCCTGCAGAAGATACGAAATCCACTGGAAATAATGTAGGGAAAACAACAGTTTTAAAACTTATTGATTTTTGTTTGGGTGCAAAAGGAAATATTATATATACTGACACAGAAAACAAAAAAGAAGTGTATGATGTAGTTAAAGATTTTTTGATTGACGAAGAAGTTGAGATTACACTTATTTTAGTTGATGATTTGAATGATCCAAATGCTAAGCAACTAGAAGTTCAAAGAAACTTTTTAACGCATAAAAGAACAGTCCGGAAGATTAATGGAAAAGAGATATTGGATAAAGATTTTGAACAAGAATTAGAAAAGTATATTCTTCCTGACAAAGAAAACAAAAAACCTTCTTTTAGGCAGGTTATATCTCATAATATCCGATATAAAGATGAAAGTATAAATAATACATTAAAAACGTTAGATAAATTTACAACAGATGTTGAATATGAAACTTTATATTTATACTTACTGGGCTGTTCGTTTAGTGAAGGAGCAAAGAAGCAGGCTTTAATCTCAAAGATTAACCAAGAAGAACTTTTTAAAGAGCGTTTAGAAAAGAAACAATCGAAGACTACATATGAAATTGCACTATCATTGGTAGATGATGAAATAGATGTGCTTCATGAGAAGAAAGCATCTTTTAATCTTAACGAAACCCTAGAGCAGGATTTAGAACAGCTAAATGTCGTTAAGTATAATATAAATAAGACAAGTGCATTAATTAGTAAATTGGAGATTCGAAAGAATTTGATTGAAGAATCAAGACAAGAACTGGAAAGTAGTATCTCCTATATTGATTTACAGCAATTAAGAACATTGTATAATGAAGTGGCATTAAATGTTGAAGGATTACAAAAAAACTTTGAAGATTTAGTAGCTTATCATAATAATATGGTTGTTGAGAAAGTGAAGTATATTTCACAGGATTTGCCGGAAATCATTAGTAAATTAAGTTCTTCAAGAGAAGAATTAATTTCGTTATTGGCTCAAGAAAAAGAATTGACAGATAGAGTTGCAAAAGGAGATTCTTTTGAGGAATTAGAAAAGGTTATTTTTGAGCTAAATGAAAAATATAGAGTTAAGGGCGAATATGAAAGTATTATTTCACAATTGAATGAGGTGGAAGAGAATATTGAAGAACTTAACGACCAAATAGAGGCAATTGATAATTACTTGTTTTCCGGAGATTTTGAGGTTCTGTTAAAAGAGCAAGTTAAGAAGTTTAATAAATTTTTCTCTAATATTTCACAGGAGTTATATGGAGAAAAATACGCATTAACCTATAATAAGCAAGTGAACAAAAAAGGACAGCAGTATTATAAGTTTAATGCTTTTAACGCAAATATGAGTTCCGGTAAAAAACAAGGAGAGATTTTGTGTTTTGATTTAGCATACTTGTTATTTGCAGAAGAGGAGGGTATTTCCTGCCTGCGCTTCTTATTAAATGATAAAAAGGAACTTATGCATGATAACCAGTTGATTAAGGTTGCTGAATTTGTTCAGAATAAAAATATTCAATTGATTATTTCTATTCTGAAAGATAAATTACCAGTTTCAGTAGTAGACAAAGCACATATAGCAATTGAATTGTCGCAAAAAGAAAAATTATTTATGATTGAAAATGAATGATATAAAAAGAAACAGGAATCACAAAAATGTGACTCCTGTTTTTTTAATCCTCAATTTTACAATGACTAGTGGCATATTCAAGAAAGATACCGATTAACTCATTTCTACTATGTCCGGTTCTGTTGGAAATAGAGTCTATATTATCAACGAGTTCTTCTTTGATTCTAATGGAGAAGGTTTTATATCCGTCATTACCCCTCATTTTTTTCGGTTTGATTATTAATTTATCATTATCAGACATAGAA
>CAZHGE010000088.1:0-11305 GCA_964531805.1 uncultured Lachnospiraceae bacterium | reverse complement strand
ATATTAACATCTCATATGTCAAATAAATTATTGCTTGATTCTTTTAAATCATATTGTTGTAAAAACACTTTTGACATATAATGGAAGTGTAAAAATGTTTGCAATAATAATATAATAAAAGAAGAATACATATCCTTGATAATTACCTTGTTATCAATGATATAAAAAGTACAGAAATGTATGTTTCTTCTTTCCCTGTACAAAAGATAAGAAATAAATTACTGCTACAGCAGGGAAAGCGAGGAATAAATAATGAACTCATTACTGGAGAAAAAGGAAAAGGTAAAAGACCTTCGCCCTATTGATGACATATTTTTTGAAGCACTAGCACAAAGCATTGATGTATGTCAGGAAATACTCAGAGTAATATTGGAAGATGATAAGTTGATTGTCAACAGTGTCATAACTCAATCGAGTGAAAATAATTTATATGGACGCTCTGTCAGATTAGATGCATTGTGTACATTGGGAAATGATGTCAAATGCAATATTGAAGTGCAGCGTGCTGATAATGATAATCATTTAAGACGTGCACGTTATAATGCCGCAAGTATTACAGTAAAGGAATCCAATCCCAGTGAAAAATTCAAGGATGTAATTGAATTATATATTGTATACATCTCGGAATTTGATTTCTTGAAGGGTGGAAAGACAATCTATCATGTAGATAAGATATTACGTGAAACCGGTACTGTCGTAGATGATGGATTGCATGAAATATTTGTAAACACCGTAATTGATGACGGTACAGATATTTCTGATTTAATGTCATGTTTTATGAAAAAAGAAGTTAAAAATCCCAAATTTCCAGCTTTATCAGCGGAAGTAACACGATTAAAAGAAACCGATGGAGGTGCTGAAGTCATGTGCGAGGTAATGGAGAAATACGAAAAAATAGCTGTAAGAAAAGATAGAATTGAAAAAATCCAAGCACTAATTAGAGAGGGATGTTCAAAAGAATTTATACTTAAAGTTGGTTATAGTGAGGATGAATTTTCTGAAGCAGAAAATCGTATGATGACGCTATTTTAACGAAGATAGATTTTTTATCAATCTTCCCAAATTACTGATTCAAAGGAGGTACTACTATGATTATTTCAAATGAATTGCACCAAAACGAATTACAAAAATTGAACACCTTTTCAAATTTATTAGTTATTTGTGAACGTGTTGAAGGACATTTGAAAAACCCAGATATTGTAAATCCTCTAAAAGATCTTTTTCATATTTTATTTGGAACAAAAAGTATTTTAGATGACCAAGCGCTTATGAAAGTTTATCGTGCACAATTTTCTATCGACTATAATTTGCTAGAAGCATACGAAGGTAACTATATTACCGACGAATCTGAAAAAATATTAGCCAAACGAGAAGTCACAAAATATGAATCATTCCTAAAACTAGAAAAAGAATATTGGAAGGCAGAGGAAGAATGCTTCCAAAATTGTCTCCATGCATCGGACCTAGAAGTACAAAGATCTTTTTTAACAAATAATATGTAATTTTCGAAAACATTACAAACAAAATCCCCTTAGCAATCTAATCCTAATATAATTCCCCTTAAAGTAGACTAAATAACCTATATCTACTTAGGGGGATTTTTATCATCACTATATTTCCTTTTTATCTCAAATATATCCGCCCATTCTCAGTACAAATAACCACATCGTCAGAGTAAAGGAACTCAGCAGCGTTGTCACCATAACGGCACAAGAAGAAATCACTCCCTTATGTCCCATATTCTTTGACATGATAAAACAACTGCTCGTGGTTGCACTTCCCAGCATGACTAAAATTGCCACCAGCTTTTCATCCCGAAATCCCATGTGAATAGCTGCTGGTAAAAATATCATACACCATAATAGCAGTTTGGTGCATGTCACCCCGATCGTTTCTTTCCATTTTTCTTTTACATCATAAAATTCAAAGGATGCACCCAGTGCGATCAATGCCAGCGGTGATGCCATATTTCCTAAATATGTAACCGTCTTTGTAAACATAGGTGGCTGTGGCAATTTTAATAATGACCATAACATTCCCAACAATATGCCAATTATAATAGGATTGGTCACAACGTTTTTGGCAGTCTTTTTCCACAATTCTGCCTTGGAATGATGTGCATTCTGTGGAGAAGTCAGATATAGAATTATAACTGCTGCTACATTATAAAGCGGAACCGAACCAATGATCATCAATGCCACCATGGACGCATTATCATATATATTCGTCATAAATACAATGCCCAGTGTTGCTGCCCCGCTTCGATAAGCCGCCTGAATAATCTCTCCACGTTCTGCCTTATCCTTACTAAGCAATGAGAGCACTGCCGCTACTGTAATACTCAATACCGTTACAACAAAACAGAACACCACCAGCTTTGTATCCCATATAGATGCAAAATCTTCTTTTGCCAGATCCATAAAAAGAAGTGCCGGTAAAAAAATCTTAAACACCATCTGATTTAATTTTGAAGTTGTATTCTCGTCTAAAAATTGAATCTTCTTCAGCCAAAATCCCAGAACCATCATAAAGAAGATGGGCATGGTCGCATTGAGACTGAAGATTAAGTTAGTAAAAATTTCAGTCATATCGTTATCCTTGCTTATTTCACTGGATGTAATTCAATATATCCCCGCGTTCCAATAGGCTCTAACTGAATACGGGGATTTTCTGTATCCCAATTGTATCCTATTAACTGTGGATCATATTTTTTTATTGCCTCCCAGACTTGTTCAATGGCTTCTCCAAAATCGGCTTCTTCAAACGCTTCCCCCTGAAACATCACATATTTGCAGGAAGGTAATTCGATCACGTCGAATCCTTCCGGGATTACACCTTCATAGTCCACTGAAACTTCTACTCCCTGCACATATTCAGAAGTGTCTGATTTTATATATTTTTGTGGAAGCCATAAACAAACCGGCTCACCACTAATGGATTTGATACTAGTCAGAAGTCCCCATACATCGCATCCCACTTCTTCACAGTATTTCCAATAATCCTTTGCTTCTTTTCCCCTCTTAATGATCACTTTTCTTGCTGGTTTTTCAATTACCTGAACAAATACACTTTTTACTTCTTTCATAGCCCTATCCTTTCTTATGTTTGCATACTTTACACCATAAGGCTTAAATAGATAAATCGGAACCGGACTAAGAGAATACTCATACGGATTGCATCCGAATTCCCGGTAAAATGCGCGTTGATAGCCGTCCACACTTTCAAATCCCGTATCAAATGCCACATCCGTAATCTTTACTTTTTCATCCCGCAAACGTAATGCAGACTGGGATAAACGAAGCCTGCGGATATATACCGCTGGCGTCATACCAAGTAATTGAACGAATAACCGATAAGAATACCATGGCGAATATAAGGATACCCTTGCTAAATCTGCCATTGTAATCTCAGAAGTAAGATTTTCTTCAATATATTCCTGCATACGTTGAACTGCTTCAATGTGTTCTTCCAAATTTATCGAATTCCTTTCATCTTCAAACCTTATGCAGATAGAATACTGCAAACACATAAAAGCTTACTCGACTTTATTTGCTAAAATGTACTGCTCCATAATGGCAGCTGCCATTCCCACAAGTTCCGCACAGGGGCGTTTCTTATAATATTCATCACTTCTTTTTTCAGGAGCAGGCACATCTTTACCTTCTCCCAATCCGAGAAGCTGTCTGCATACAATAGAACCATTACGTGATTCAAATTCTTTTGCCAGCTGCTGAATACGTTCGTAATGATTTTTTTTTGCTTCATAATCCTTCGGATCATCATAACCATATAAAACACCGGCTGTCATGAACATTCCAGAAACCGCTCCGCACACTTCCCGCAGACGTCCCATACCGCCGCCAAAAGAAGAACTCAATCGAAGGGCTGTTTTGTGGTCCATCTTATACATATCTTCAAAAGCAAGAAAAACAGATTGGGAACAGTTGAAACCTTCTTTAAACAAGTCCATTGCTTTTTGTGCATATACACTTTTTTCTATATCCATTTCCATTACAAATCTCCTCGCAAATTATTTGCAATCCCTTATTAGGTGCTCTTATTCTAAAAAAAGGAATCCCCTCGTCTGTTACTGTCTTTCTTTCATCAGATATTCAACCGCTTCATTATACGCATTTTCTGACGAAGTCTGAATATCAGGCACCAGCATACGTTCCATATTTTCTTCATCCGGTCTGATAAACTGCTTATGGGAAACGGTTCCAAATAAATGCGAATTCGGAAGGGAAAAATAGAGAATATCTCCATAAGCGCTTGGCATATTAGAACTTGGTTCTCCAATGATGGTCCCCAATTTTCCATCACGGACAAATACGCACATCATAGTCGCAGAGCTAAAAGTATAGCGGTCAGAAAGGACGACTAAATTTACATCTTGATTTGCTTTTCCGTCACTTTTGGCATTCCATCGGTACATACCGCTGCTTCGCAAATATCCACGCTGCTCTTTTGCCTCTTTTGAATAGCGGATTACCATATCGTATTGCGGTGCCTCCATTCCCATTGCTTCCAGCAAACGAGTACACGCCTGGGAATTACCGCCGCCATTTTCCCTCACATCAATAATGACTTTATCACAGCCTTCTTTCATTTTTTTACTAAGCTCTGAAGCAATTGCTTTTAACTCATCATCATCCACACAAACATTAAAATCTACTACAAAAATTTCTCCATCCATGTACCAACTGTTGCCTTCGTATTCCTCCTGCGGACCCGATGACTCGGATGGGTTATAAAAACGATATACACCTTCTGTTCCATCTGAAAAAACAACGGAAATCTGATTATCTATAATCTCTGCACCAATGAAATTCAAAAAATTTTTTCCATCCACATAATTATAGCGGTTAATGGCCTGTGCCATTTCATTTTCTGCCGGAAACATTTTATCAATGGCTTCATATATAGTGGGAACCTCTATACCGCCAAATTCTTTTATGTACACATCTGTGACTTCACCGTTTTCTACTACATATGTTTTTCCATCTTGATAGGTACTTCTCAGATCAACATATTCCTCTTCGTTCCATCTAAGACGGGTATGTCCATCCTGGAAAAAGCAGATATATTCTGCCGTTGCCGCCTGAAAATCCCTTACTGTCATTTCGCCTGTTGCTGCATTGATATATTCCTGTTTTGCAAGTTCATATGTCCCTTGATCTTCCTCCAAAACAAAATATGGATGAGTATTTTCCATACAGGCAATCGCAAGATCTCGATCTTCCTCTACCTGTTCTTCGGTCAGCATGGTATCTGCCACAAGCGGCTCCGGCATAGAAACATCCTTCATACCAAAAGAAACCGGAACACAAAAATATATAAATGTTCCCACACTGACAACAAGTAGTGTAATTGCTGCCAAAACAATTCTTCCCTTATTTATCTTTTTCATTATTTTTAATGTACTCCTAACACTTCAAGTCCTCGTTCTAATCATTATTCAAGAAAATCTCTTACTTCTGCTCCAGCAAATATCCGAATATATGCATACTGAGTTTCATTACTTTATGGCGTAACAAATTGTTTTTCACCGTTACATAATCATCACTGATTACTTTTTCTACTAATTTTTCGGTTTCTTCTCTATCTAATTCCACGGGGTCCTTCTGCTCAAGAGACTCATATCTTTTTGCCATGTCTTCATCAATTTTTCCATCATTAGCAATAACTACATCTATCTTGCGCTTACCAAGGTATTGATTTAATAATTTAATATGGTCTGAAACTTTAAAATCTTCTGTTTCGCCAGGCTGGGTTACCATATTACAGACATACATAATCTTACCTTTGCTTCTGTCAATTGCGTCTAAAATCTCATCGCAGATCAGGTTTGGTATAATACTGGTAAAAAGACTTCCCATGCTGAGTAAAATTAAATCCGCTTCTTCCAATGCTTTTACTGCTTCGTTAGTCGGCACCGGTTTTTCTTTATAGAAAACTCTCTTTATTCCACTTTTATTGTTGCTAAGTGTGATGTGATGCTCCCCCTCTACGATACTGCCATCTTCCATTTCACCCATCAAAACAACATTATCTTCTGTCAGCGGTACTACTTTTCCCTTTAAGTTAAATACTTTACTTAACGCTTCTATTCCATCTGACAGATTGCCCGTAATTTCGCTGGAAGCGGTTAAAAGCAGGTTTCCTACCGTATGTCCATCTAAATCACTGGTTGTATGAAAACGATAATTAAATAATTCCATTACTAAAGGTTCCGTCTCTGACAATGCAACCAAAACTCTTCGAATATCACCTACTGCAGGAATACTGAACTCTTCTCTCAACACACCTGTACTGCTGCCATCGTCACAAACAGATACAATCGCTGTCAAATCCAATGGAAATTCTTTTAATCCTCGAAGCAACGTAGAGGAACCCGTTCCTCCGCCTAATACAACAACTTTTCTTTTCATATTCTACCCTTTATTCTTCAAAAAACTTAACTGCCTTCTTTGTTGTATGTTTTACAGAATACAACGAAGAGTCTGCATTTTTGATTAACTTAGATAATTCCTGATTAGAATTAACATTTTCTGAAACGGAAACCCCTATTGAACAGGAAAGAGTCTTTTCCCTTTTGATAATGACTGGTTTTCCAAGGAAACTGCTGATTTCACTTACATAACCGTTCTTGAATAAAATGGTATCTAAAGCCATCTTTGCTGTGACCATAGCCTCTTCCTTGTTAGAATTTACAAGCACAATTAAGAATTCATCTCCGCCATATCTTATAGCAAAACCCTTCTCTCCAGCGGATTCCTTCAAAACCTGTGCAATTTCTTTTAATACTAAATCCCCCACATCATGTCCGAATGTATCGTTATAGTATTTAAAATTATCCAAATCAATATAAAGTATAGCCAGATTAAGCGGCATACCCACTATGTTTGATTCTTCAATCAATTTATGAATCTTTTCGTAAAAACCATTTCTGTTTTTCAATCCTGTCAAATAATCAGTATAAGAAGATTTTTTCAGCGCATCATTGATATGTCTGATCTCATTCATATTTTCAATCTTATCGATTGCTAAAAGTAACTGTCTAAGCAATAAATTGAAAAGAGTCGCTTCGTTTTCATTCAATAAATAGCGATAACTCTCAATGCTCCAATTTGTTTTCATATAAATGCAGCTGATAAATAAACTATCTAATTTTTCATTTTCAAAAAACGGACTGCAAACGATTGAGCAGAGAATATCCATACCAAATATCTCTAATACTTTTTTATAATCGTCATAATTCTTATCCAGCTTTGCAGTAACAAAACCCGTCTTACTCTTTTCAAAATATTCTCTTAGAGTCTCGATATCCCTGTCTGTTAATTCGACTGAACCCTCACTAAACATGATTTTTGCTGTTTTTTCATAAAACTTAATATACAAACATGAATCCAGATTAAAATTCAGCATAAAGGAATTAGCTGCGGTGTTGATAAGTTCCTCTTTTGTTTTATCACTAATTTCGAGAATATTCTGCCAAATAGAAATAAATTCTATCTGAGTCTTCATATCATGATACTGCATTGTTACACTGGCTTTTTCAATTAAGTCATTAATTTCTTCCAATGTATAATCTTTAAGAGACAGTTCTTTGGTCTCCTGAACATATTTTCCTGTCTCTCTCATAATAGTAAGAGCTTCCATTTGGTCTTTGTAATTTTTTTCCTTTGCATAGGCATATGCTTCATCAATCATTTCTAAAGCACTCTGGTCTTTCCCCAGCTCTTTATAAACCTCTGCCATTGCAACTCTTAACTGGACAAAACTGAAAAACAAGTTACCACCAGAACTTAAACAGTGCTTTTCTGCTGTTTTATAATAACTTATAGCTTGTTCATATCTTCCATTCCTCTCTTCTAATAATCCATTTACAAAATAATGGAGGAATAGTTCATCGTCATTACCGGTAAATGCTCTTTCCACTTTATCAGCATCTTTGTATGTACGGTTATTTATAATATGTTCAAGAAATTTTCTATTCGTATTTAAATAAAAGATGCTGTCATATTCAAAAGACAATCTTACACTGCATAATGCCAAAAGCCCATAAAGTTTAGCAATATTACAAACTCTTAAGTCATTTAAACGCATCTTTTCTACAATATGAATACACACCTTCAAATAACTGTAAGCACTGTTATAATCTCCTGCCAATATACAGTTTACCGACATATTATACAGTGTTTCGCCAACCGCTTTAATATCGCCCCGTTTGATAAATATAGAAATGGAACTATTATAACAGTCATTCGCTTCTTCAAATTTTCTTGCTGTACAGTAAACATATCCCTGACCATTTTTGACATCAGCAAGTTCCCAGCTATCACAATCACTCATAAGTTCAATCATTTTATGATAATAATGCTCTGTAATGTTAAATAATCCTATAGCAGATGTCATCATGATAACCTTACGGTATGCTTTTTGTATCAAACATCGATTTCCTAATTTCTTTGCAAGATCTACCCCTTCCTGATATTTTTCTAAAGTCTTTTCAAATTCTTCTGCTGATCTGACATCTCTTATCTTATCAAAATCATTATCATAAGCGTAAATATATGTATAGGCAAGATGATTGTAATAACCATATTCCTGAATTCTTTTTATAAAATCCTCAGGAATAATAACATCTTTAACAAGAAAATAAATATTGTGCCAGCCAGACATCTTAATCATATAAATTAACATATCTGCCCGGAAAATATAACTTTCATCTCCCATTTCCACAGCAATTCTTTTACATTCATCAGCGCTTTTTTTTGCAAACTCCATTTTTCCGCTATAAATCTGAGTATACGCATACAATAAATGGTACACATACTCATATTCCGATAATGGATTGATTTCACACATTTCCTTTAAATTATCACATATCAAAAGTGCGGTCGAAAAATCTTCTAAATTGATTAATACCTGAGTATATAATTTAAGTAATTCATATTTACATTTGAAATCAATATTCATTCTCTCATTTGAAAGTTTTTCATGTATCTTTTGCAGATAATAATCCGCCTGATCCAACTCTACAGCACAATACATGGTCTTTAGTTTCAGCAGGTATTCATAAGCTCTTTTGCTATCAAATACAAATTCGCTCCTGTCTTCCATGTCCTCTCTGCTTTCATAGGATCCGCCTTCAAATACAAATCTTCTGGAAGAAACAATATTGATATATTCATTCCATACGCTGCTGTTTATAGACCTCACATGTTTTAAATCATTATATGCGGCAAAAATTCCTATATTTTTATTTTCCGGATGATCTATCATTTTCTTTAACAGCGTGATAGTAGATTTTGGAACCATATGTATATTATCAATCATAATAAGCATTGGATGCTCTTTACTTAACTCCATAATAATATGCAGCATGGATTCAACAATTTTTCTTTTCTCAAACTCAATTTCATCAAGAATATATGGCTCATACCTTTCACAGGAACCGCTATCAATATAAGATTTAAAGAAAGATTTCTGTAGAGGATATATATCAAACCGGGACAAATATTCATCAATGGTATTATCAGAATAATACATGATATAACAATTTTTTATAATCGTTAAAAAAGGCTCAAAACTTCCCACCATTTCATTATTTGCAAAATGCGTATAATAAATATCAATATCGTCATATAGCATCATCGCATTTCTAGCGTCTTCTGAGTCAATGCTATATTTTCCATAATGCTTCACTAACACAAAATTATTTGTATTCTTACCAATTGATGAAACTATATTTTTAATAAATGTTGTAGAAATTTCTCTTTTCTTGCTATCCATAGCGTACCCCTTTTTGTATTTCACGAAAAAAGTTATCGCGATATTATTTCCCTGTACTTCTCTATCAGTAAGTATAACACAACTCTATTTACCTAACTATATAAAAAGATGCAGTCCTTTTGAGACTGCACCTTATCAAATCATCCTATTTCTTACGAAGTTCCTCTATCTCTTTTTTTAATCTGTCGTTTTCCTCTTCTAAAAGAAGATTCTGCTCACGCTGTTGCGCCAGTTCCTTATCCTGTGTGGCTATCTGCTCTTTCTGCTCTGCCAGTTCCCTACCTTGACTGGCTATCTGCTCTTTCTGCTCTGCCAGTTCTTTATCCTGACTGGCTATCTGCTCCTTCTGTTCCGCCAGTTCCTTATCCTGACTGGCTATCTGCTCCTTCTGCTCTGCCAATTCCTTATCCTGCGTTGCTATCTGCTCCTTCTGCTCCACCAGTTCCTTACCCTGACTGGCTATCTGCTCTTTCTGCTCCGCCAGTTCCTTATCCTGCGTTGCAATCTGCTCTTTCTGCTCTGCCAGTTCCTTATCCTGCGTTGCAATCTGCTCTTTCTGCTCTGCCAGTTCCTTACCCTGACTCGCTATCTGCTCCTTCTTTTCAGCAATCTCTCTTATACCATCTTTAATCTGCTCGCGCTGCAAAGCCAACTGCTTCATATTCTCTACTATTACTTTCTGCTGTTCTTCCAACTCTTTCTGCTGCTCGTCGATCATATACTGCACTGTATTCCTGTCTAAAATACGCAATTCTTCTGAAAAGAACATATTCATCACCTTCTCCACATCCAGACACATTTGATAAAGGGTTTCATACATTGGCTTAAACTCCGGATACTTCGTGATCAGCTCCAGAATACGTTCCGGTCTGTCATCCGTTAAAAACGCAAGCCATGCTTCCAATTTATTTTCTATAGGTTTATTATCTGCTCTTTTATGATATATGTCAAGTGCTATCATAATAAATTCCTGTAACAGATCCAGTTTTAATCCACTGTCAAATACCTGTCTTGCATGATGGTAAAAAATATTGGGAAATTCTTTGAATTCTTTTGGACTTTTTTCATAGATAACGATTAAATAGACGTTTTTGATCTGACTGTATGCAAAATCTTTTCCCTGTCGTGCCCTCACTCTCCTATACTGGCGTAGCAGCATGTCCGCTGCATAGCATGCACTTCTCGGACCTGGAAACGCATAACCGATTTTTTGGATCTCCACATTGGCAAGGGAGCCATCCTCCAGTTCCACAATGATATCCGTAACCAGAAGAGACGTTTCATCCGAGATCCTTGTGGAATCATTCGGAAGGATATGTACTATCTTAACTTTCCGTTCCAACATCACACTGAGTAAACTTTCCAGCCGTTCCGGGTCATACTCAGGATTGATTACTTCTTTAAAAAAAGAATCCCTGAGTATCTTCAATCCTTTCATACCTGTGCAAAAATTCAGCAGTTCTTCCTTCAGTTCCGGACTCAGCTGCCCATACAGGTCACGCAATAT
>CAZHGE010000087.1:0-11421 GCA_964531805.1 uncultured Lachnospiraceae bacterium | reverse complement strand
GGTGTCAGCATTGAAGATCCTGTCAGAATGTATTTAAAAGAGATTGGTAAGGTACCGCTTTTAAGTGCAGAAGAAGAAATTGAACTGGCTCAGAAAATGGAAGAGGGCGATGAGGAAGCAAAGAAGAAATTAGCAGAAGCCAATCTTCGTTTGGTAGTAAGTATCGCAAAGCGTTATGTAGGACGAGGTATGCTTTTCTTAGATTTGATTCAGGAAGGAAACTTAGGTCTTATTAAGGCTGTTGAAAAATTTGATTACCGTAAGGGATATAAGTTCTCTACTTACGCTACATGGTGGATTCGTCAGGCAATTACAAGAGCCATTGCGGATCAGGCGAGAACCATTCGTATCCCTGTTCATATGGTGGAAACGATTAATAAATTGATTCGTGTCAGCAGACAGTTATTACAAGAGTTAGGCAGAGAGCCTTCACCGGAAGAAATTGCAGAAGAAATGAATATGCCGGTAGAACGTGTTCGCGAAATCTTAAAGATCAGCCAGGAACCAGTATCTTTGGAAACACCAATTGGTGAAGAAGAAGATAGTCATTTGGGTGATTTTATTCAGGATGATAATGTTCCAGTGCCAGCGGATGCCGCAGCATTTACGTTGTTAAAGGAACAGTTGGTGGAAGTATTAAATACCTTAACAGAAAGAGAGCAGAAGGTATTACGTCTTCGTTTTGGTTTAGATGATGGACGTGCGAGAACATTGGAAGAAGTAGGTAAGGAATTTAACGTTACCCGTGAACGTATCCGTCAGATTGAAGCAAAAGCCCTTCGTAAACTCCGCCATCCAAGCAGAAGTAGAAAATTAAAGGATTATTTGGATTAAAACACAAAAAGAAAATCTAAGATGATAAAGGACATCATCTAAGATTTTCCAAGTTTTGTGTAGCAAGTTTGCAGAGCAAACTTGCGAAAGGTGAACGGATGGAAAAGAAAGAAATAATTTTATCCAAACGGATGCAGATGGTTGCGGGTATGGTGAGCAAAGGAAATGTGACAGCGGATATCGGCTGTGATCATGGATTTGTGTCTATTTACCTGATTGAACAGGGAATATGTCCGCATGTGATTGCTATGGATGTAAATGAAGGACCGCTGCTTCGGGCAAAGGAGCACATTGCAGAGCGTGCTCTGGAGTCCTACATAGATGTCAGGTTATCCGATGGCATCGACAAACTGCAGAGCAAAGAAGCGGAAAGTATTATCATTGCCGGAATGGGAGGTAAACTGGTAATGAAGATACTTTCTTCGCATATGGATAAAGTAAGGGAATTAAAAGAGGTTATATTACAACCACAGTCGGATCTGCATTTGGTCAGACAGTTTTTATTGGAAAATGGTCTGGATATTGTGCAGGAAGACATGGTAGAAGATGCGGGAAAGTTTTATCCTTGTATGAAAGCGGTCTTTTCCGGGGAGAAAAAAGACACTTATACAGAAGTGGAACAGTGGTATGGTCCATTTTTGTTACATCAGAAGCACCCTGTACTTTATGATTATTTGTTAAGAGAGAAGCAGACGTTTGAACAGATTATAGAACAAATTAAGCAGAATGCTAAAAAAGTGGATACAGAAGAAACAAGAGAGGATACCATACAGAATCGACTCAGACAGATTGCTATGGCCCTTGCCTATTTTGACAAGCAGGAGGTATGACCATGCGTTGCAGCGAAGTAATGAATATTCTGGAAAACTTATCACCAGTTATGTTTGCAGAAAACTGGGATAATGTAGGGTTATTGGTTGGAAGAGAGGATAAGACTGTTCATAAAGTCATGATTGCGCTGGATGCCACGGATGATGTGGTAGAGCAGGCGGTGCTTCAGGGAGTGGATCTTCTTTTGACGCATCATCCCCTTCTATTTTCATCCATTAAACGGATTACAGAAGCTGATTTTATTGGAAGAAGACTTCTGAAACTAATCCGAAATGATATTTGTTATTATGCAATGCATACTAATTTTGATGTAATGGGTATGGCAGACGCTGCGGCAGATGCCATGGGACTTCATAGATGTGAAGTTTTAGAGATTACTTACGAGGATGAGATTTCTAAGGAAGGTATTGGCAGAATTGGCCGACTTTCTCAGAAGATGACGTTGGAGCAGACCGCTGGTCTTTGTAAGGACGCTTTTTCAGTTGATAAAGTGAGAGTATATGGGAATGCTAAGACAGAAGTGGAATTGGTTGCCATCGTACCAGGTTCTGGAAAGGATTATATTGAGACAGCAATTGCAAAAGGTGCAGATGTCTTGATTACAGGTGATATCGGACATCATAATGGGCTGGATGCTATGGAACAGGGACTTGCCATTATTGATGCAGGGCATTATGGTGTGGAAAAGCTTTTTGTTCCTTATATGGAAGAGTTTTTTGCAGACCAAATGCCGGAACTGGTAGTCATAAAGGCCATAGAAAATCCACCATTTTATGTTTTATAAGAAGGTAATTTATTTGAAAGGGGTATACAATGTCAATTATTACAATATTGGGTGAACAAAAAGAATATGCGGATGGAACTACATTTGAAGAAATTGCAAAAGAGTATCAGAATCAGTATCACAATACGATCGCATTAGTAACAGAAAATGGGAAAATTCGGGAATTACATAAAAAAGTAAGCAAGGATGCGGAACTTAATTTTATTACATTATCATCTCCGATTGGTCATAAGACATATGAAAGAAGTGCGATTATGCTTTTAGTAAAGTCAGCACATGATGTTTTAGGGAATAAGGTACGCATAAAAGTAGAGTTTTCAATAGGAAAAGGTGTGTATTGTGCTGTTATTGGAGAAGAAAAAATTACGGATGAAGATGTAAAGAAAATTTATAACCGGATGAATGAACTGGTTGAAAAAGATATTCCAATCATAAAGAAGCCGTATCATGTTGCGGAAGCAATTGAGGTTTTTGAAAAACAAGGAATGGTGGATAAGGTAAAATTATTTAAATACCGCCGCAGTTCCTATGTAAATGTATATTCTCTAGATGGATACAAAGATTATTACTACGGCTATATGCTGCCAAGTACTGGCTATATGAAGTATTTCCAGGTATTTTCTTATGAGAATGGTCTGCTTTTACTTTTACCTGACAAAACATGTCCAACTCAGCTTGAAATGTTTGAACCAAGGGAAAAATTATTCCATACATTGGATGATGCCAATAACTGGGGGGAAAATCTTGGAATCGGCACCGTTGGAGATCTCAATACTCAGATTTGTGAGGGAAGATTATCCGATGTAATTTTGGTACAGGAAGCATTGCAGGAAAGAAGAATTGCAGAAATTGCTCAGGAGATTGTAAACCGCAAAGGTGTTAAGTTTGTTATGATTGCAGGACCTTCTTCTTCCGGAAAAACTTCTTTTTCCCACAGATTATCTATTCAGTTACAGACACATGGCTTAAAACCTCATCCAATAGCGGTGGATGATTATTTTGTGGAACGTGAAAAGACACCAAGAGATGAAAATGGTGATTATAATTTTGAATGTTTGGAAGCAATTGATATTGAACAATTTAATCAGGATATGTGCAAGTTGTTAGCTGGAGAGCGTGTAGAATTACCGACTTTTAATTTTAAGACAGGACATAGAGAGTATAATGGTAATTTCAAGCAGTTAGGACCGGAAGATATTTTGGTAATCGAAGGCATTCATGGTTTGAATGATAAGATGTCTTATGCGTTGCCTGTGGACAGTAAATTTAAGATTTATATCAGTGCTCTCACCAGTTTGAATGTGGATGGTCATAATCGTATTCCGACAACAGATGGCAGATTACTTCGAAGAATGGTTCGTGATGCCAGAACAAGGGGATCCAGTGCAACTAGAACTTTACAGATGTGGCCAAGTGTAAGACGTGGTGAGGAAGAAAATATCTTCCCACATCAGGAAAGTGCGGATGTGATGTTTAATTCAGCATTGATTTACGAATTAGCAGTATTAAAACCATATGCTGAACCATTGCTTTATAGTGTAAAACAAGATGATCCGGAATATTACGAGGCACAGAGACTGCTTAAGTTTTTAGGATATTTCCTGAGTGTGCCGGCAGATAGTATTCCAAATAATTCCCTAATCCGTGAATTTTGCGGTGGCAGTTGTTTTAATGTTTAAAATGCTATATAATGGCTTTTGCAATAAGTAGAAGAAATGATCGCAGCAGAAAAACTTCGTTTTTTCTGATGAGGAAAGTCCGGGCTTCACAGGGCAGGATGCCGGATAACGTCCGGTGGAGGTGACTCCAAGGCCAGTGCAACAGAAATATACCGCTTCCCTAGTGGAAGTAAGGGTGGAAAGGCAGTGTAAGAGACTACCGCCTTGTTGGTAACAACAGGGGCACATGTAAACCCCATCCGAAGCAAGACCAAAAAGAAAGCCATAAGCTTGCCCGGCTTGCTTTCAGGTAGGTCGCTTGAGGCTGTTGGTGACAGCAGTCCTAGATAGATGATCATAGACACAGAACTCGGCTTATTTTCTGCTTATTGTTTTGCAATATCCCCCCGGTGATGCCGGGGGTTTACTATTGTTTGTGGGTATATGGTTAGAAAATGTCTGAAAATACCCCAGGTTTGGTTGAAATATGGAGTATTCTATATTTTTATTAGTAAAAGGGAAAAACGGGGTAGTGAGGAAATGAAAGATGCTATATACCCCAAGAGGAGAAGCATGTGTCTGGAAAAAGGAAGATAATAGTTGGGACATTCATTTTAATAGTGGCAGGTTTGTTATTGTCTATTTTTATTATAGGAAGATGGAAGATAAGAAATGTAGATGGTATCGCCCCAGACAGCGCCCTAAAAGCCATGGTCTATATGGAAAATAATGGGGCTGGTGGAAATGGTTCTATTTATCAGATTACACAAGAGGAAGTAATTATTGTGACAACCTATCATCTTCTTCAAAATAGCGAGACAATTGATATAAGATTCTACGATAATATGTATGCAGAAGGTAGTGTGATTGGTGTCAACGAAAAGCATGATGTAGGATTTGTTAAAGTGGCGTTAGAAGAAATTCCAAGTGAAACGGTAAAGAGAATTGGAGCAATTCAAAGAAATGACAGTATGTATGCTTCCTTGAGTCAGGGAAGTCCGATGGCATACCATTTCCTATCCTATGATGGAGTATTTGTCTGCCAGGAAACACATGAGGGCAGCATTGGAGATATGAATTGGTATGTGGAAGATTTTGATGATGAGTTGATTTACAGTTATTGTGAAGTACAGCCGGGGATGTCCGGATGCGCAGCTGTGGCAGAGGATGGTAGTTATATCGGCATGGTTATTGGTGGTTATGAAAATGAATCCGCAGCACTCAGTATCCGGGTAATTGATAAAGTCTATCATGAATTGCAAGATTTTACGAAAAGTTAATATTTTTAGAAAGGTCTGGCGTTGACATTATTTCCAAAAAGGGGCAAAATAACTAGGGTAATAATGTAGTATATTATTTAAGATAAAACCGCAGGGAATGCGAGTGTTTGTCAGAAAAAAGAAAGGCAAGGTTTTAATATGACACAGATAGATATTGTATCCGGTTTTTTAGGAGCTGGTAAAACAACTTTAATCAAGAAGTTATTAAAAGAAGCATTAAATGGGCAGAAGGTTGTTTTAATCGAGAATGAATTTGGTGAGATCGGTGTGGACGGCGGATTTTTAAAAGAAGTTGGTATTGAGATTAAGGAAATGAATTCCGGCTGTATCTGCTGTTCTTTAGTAGGTGATTTTGGAACTTCCTTAAAAGAAGTAATGACAACATATGCACCAGAACGTATTTTAATTGAGCCATCCGGAGTAGGAAAACTTTCAGATGTTATGAAGGCTGTTCAGGATGTGGATATGGGCGAAGATGTGGTATTAAACAGTGCCGTGGCTGTAGTAGATGCTTCAAAATGCAAGATGTATATTAAAAACTTTGGTGAGTTTTTCATCAATCAGATTGCACATGCAGGAACAATCATTTTAAGCAGAACACAGAATATTTCAGAAGAAAAACTGGACAAGGCTATTTCTCTGATCCGCGAACATAATGAGAAGGCAACAATTATCACAACAGAGTGGGATAAATTAGATGGAGCAGATATTTTAAGAACTATCGAAGGTGCGACAGATCTGGAAAAAGAGTTGATGGAGCAGGTTATGGAAGAGCATGTACACCATCATCATCATGGTCATGACGAAGAGTGTTGCTGCGGTCATCATCACGATCACGGGCATGAACATCACGACCATCATCATGAACATGGGGAAGAATGTACCTGTGGTTGCCATGACCACGATCATGGACATCATGAGCACCACGACCATGTACATCATGAGCATCACGATCATGACCACAACCATGGACATCATGAACACCATGATGATCATTACGAACACGGCGAAGGCTGTACTTGTGGCTGTCACGATCATGACCATCATGGACATCATCACGCAGATGAAGTCTTTACAAGCTGGGGCTTAGAAACTCCACATGAATTTACAAAAGAAGAAATTAAGGAAATCCTTGCATCCTTAGAAGATGAAAAGACATATGGATTTGTACTTCGTTCTAAGGGTATGGTTCCAGAAAAAGGAACAGAAGAGTGGATTTATTTCGATTATGTTCCGGGTGAAGCAGAAGTACGCACAGGCAGACCGGATGTAACTGGTAAGATTTGTGTAATCGGTTCCAAGATAAACGAGGAAGCATTAGTTAATTTATTTAGTCACTAGGATAAATGGCGAACACTCCAGCCGAGCGATTTGCCCCACTTGCGGAGCAAGTGTTGCATTAGGAGCCTATTGTTTTGAAGAGAAGGAGTAAATATGATTCCTGTATATATGATTAACGGCTTTTTAGAAAGCGGTAAAACAGAATTTATTAAATATACGATTGCACAACCATATTTCCAGTCAAGAGGAACAACACTCTTGATTCTTTGTGAGGAAGGCGAAGTGGAGTATGAGGCTAAACTTTTAAAAAAGAGCCGTACGGTTGTGGAATTGATTGAAGACGAAGAAGATTTTACCATTGAAAATTTGGAAGAATTGGTAAAAAAGCATAAGCCGGTTCGTATCATAATTGAATACAACGGCATGTGGAATTGTAAGGATTTGATACTCCCGGATGACTGGGGAGTAGAGCAGCAGATTACCACGATTGATGCATCAACATTTCCAATGTACTACAACAACATGAAATCCATGGTAGCAGAAATGGTGCGTAAATCGGAGATGATTATTTTTAATCGTTGTGACGGCATCAAGGAATTGTCCACTTATAAGCGTAATGTAAAAGCAGTGAATCCACAGGCAGAAATTATTTTCGAAGACTCTGAGGGTGAGATTAATGAGATGATGGAAGAAGAACTTCCATATGATTTGAATGCGGATGTGATTGAACTGGATAATTTCGGTTTTGGAATCTGGTATCTGGATATGATGGATCACCCGGAACGTTACGAAGGAAAAACAGTTCAGTTTGTAGGAATGGTACTTCGTCCGAAGAAATTCCCAGCTGGATATTTTGTACCGGGACGTATGGCAATGACCTGCTGCGCAGATGATATGGCTTTTTTAGGCTATGCCTGTCAGTTTGATGGGGCAAAGGATCTTCCGGAAAAATCATGGGTACGTGTAACTGCAACGATTAAGATGGAAAATTTTGCGGCTTATAAGGGCGTAGGTCCTGTTTTGTATTCGAAATCCGTATCTGCAGCAAAAGAACCTAAAGTGCCAGTAATTGATTTTTCTAGTCCAGAATAAGTGATAGTATCTGAAAAGTATGAGTATGGATAAAGAGACTATTGTATTAAAAAAACGTTTGTTGGATCTTGCGAATCAATCCTATCATAATAATATGTTTACGTTTTCTGGTTTTCTGTCACTTCATGAGCAGCAGTTGATTGAAGAAATTCGAAAAGAAAACGCATTTATATCGGTTACTTTATTTGGCGGCAATACGGATTGTGAGCGTGTAATGGCTCGCTTTGGAAATAAAGAAGAATTAGGATATGAAGAAGAATTTCCAATCCGTTGTATCAAGATTGAGCCTCTTATTGAAAAGTTTGCGGATGCTTTGACGCATAGGGATTTTCTTGGGGCAGTTATGAACCTGGGAATTGAACGGAATACAATCGGAGATATCTTTGTACAGGGAAAAAGTGCTTATTTGTACTGCCATCAGAAAATGGCGGAGTACCTTTTAGAGGAACTGGATAAGGTAAAACATACCCATGTGAAATGCCGGTTGATTGATTATGTGGATGAACTTCCGGTATCTGAGCCAGTTCCAAAGGAAGTATTGGTATCGTCATGCCGCATCGATGGTGTAATCGCAAAGGTTTATAATATCAGCAGAACGGGCAGTTTGGATCTTTTTCGCTCTGGCAGGATATTTGTAAATGGAAAAATCATGGAAAATAACAGTTATGTGTTAAAAGCAGGAGACAGCGTTACAGCAAGAGGATTTGGCAAATTTATTTTTAAAGAAGAAGTTTATAAGACGAAAAAAGAAAAACTGCGTATTTTAATTGAGAAATACGAATAAAATGGATTGCCAAGTGGCAGTCCATTTGTTGAATACAGAAAGGTTTGATAAAGTATGATTACAAATTACACTATGATACAATGGATGGCATTTTTTCTCATTTATTGTTTTATTGGCTGGGTTTATGAATCTATTTATGTTTCAATTAAGCATAAACGCTGGGTAAACAGAGGATTTATGCGTGGACCGTTCCTTCCCTTATATGGAAGTGGGGCAATTGTCATGCTTTTGGTAACGATTCCATTTCGTGATAATCTGGTTCTGACGTTTTTAGCAGGATGTGTGGGTGCTACGGCGCTGGAATATGTGACGGGGGTCTGTATGGAAGCCTTGTTTAAAATCCGTTATTGGGATTATTCTAACCGTCGGTTTAATTTTCAAGGACATATATGTTTGGCAGCAACCCTTGCATGGGGAGCATTTACTATTTTGATGACAAGGTTTATACATACGCCGATAGAGCATTTTGTATTGGGACTGCCACAGATTATAGTATCCATTGTGACTACTTTGGTAACCGGTGTGTGTATTGTAGACTTTACTTTATCCTTTAGGACGGCTCTTGATATTAAGGATGTACTTGTCAAACTGGAAGAAGTGCGGGAGGAAATGGAACGCTTACAGAAGCGTATGGACGTGATTCTTGCGTTTGCAGAGGATAGTAAGGAGCAGGCGGTGTTAAATACATATGAGCGTCTGGATGAACTGACTGATTCGTTAGAAGCGCGATTCGCACAGATTAAGGAACTGCGTGCGAAACTGGATGAGAGAATTACACAGGATATCAAAGGATTTTCAGATGAATTAAAAGAACGCTCAGAGAATTTGAAAGAGGATTTAAGGGAGAAGTCTGAGGATTGGAAAGCAAAATCTGAAGAACGTAAGGAAGAATGGAAAGATAGAGCAGAAGAGTATAAGGAAGAGTTGGAGGAACTGCTTATTAAATTCCGAGTGGTTACAGAAAAGCGTTTCCAGTTACTACATCGTAAGGGGTTTCTCATACGGGATATGCTTCTTAGCAATCCAATGTTGAAATCACGTTACTTTAAGAACTCTTTAGAGGATATTATGAAGGCGGCAAGAGATGCAGCTGGAGAAATTAAGCAGAAGAAACGGGATAAAAAGAAATAGAAAACCATGGGAAGTAACAAAAACTACTGAGGTGTTCATAAGAATATCTCAGTAGTTTTTGTTTTGAAAATAAGAAATTGTTTATTTCTCATCCCAATATAATGAATCACTTCCAATCACATCAGAAGTAAATGCGCTGCCGTCTTTTTTCTTATAGTGAGCCGTTGCTTTGAAGACATATCCTGCACCAATGTAGAGCAGTGGGATGTTGGCAAATACGATTAGGATGTTGCCAAGATCGGAGATGGCCCATAGGTTGCCAAGTTCAAGTCCTGCGATGGAGCATAGGATACCAAAGCCTGCAATTGCGATACCAAGGATACGGATTGTATTGATAAAGGTTTTCTTGGTGCTGATACGGTTTGCTGCGATTTCTGAGAAACTAATCATACCTACTAAACAGGTAAATGCAAACAAGCAAAAGCAGAAGGTAATCAAAAAGGCTACGATGGGCTGTAAGCCTTCAAATGGAGTTAGGGACTGCGCGGAAGCAAGGAATTTTGGCAGACGGTCCATAGCCATCCAGGCTTCAGACTGGGAACCGTTCCATAAGTGAGCCATAACCACAACAAATCCAGTTAAGGTACAGATTACGATAGTGTCTAAAAATACCCCAATCGACTGCACCAGTCCCTGTTCGCAAGGGTGGTCCGTGCTGGCAGCTGCAGCAGCCATGGTAATCGTACCCTGACCAGCTTCGTTGCTCATAAGTCCACGTTTTACACCCTGTGCAAGCACAGTTCCGAAGGCACCGCCGAATACGGCTTCTGGTGAAAATGCACCGCCAAATACGGCACGAAAGAAATAGGGAATCGTATCTAAGTTGAAAAGGATTAGCATAAATACCAATACAATATAGACTACTGCCATAACTGGAACGACTTTATCCGTTACCTTTGTGACTTTTTTGATACCGCCAAATGCGATATAAGCAGTTAATATTAATAGGAGTACTGCAATCACATAATAGAAAGCAGAATCTGTTGCCATAGTGGTTCCTGTTACAATATCAGCCATCTGACCAATGGACGATACGACATTAAAGCCTTGTGCTGGAAGACAGCACATCGCGTAGACTATGTACATAATAGAGAGAACAATTCCGGCAGTCATACTGTTGCCAAGTAAACGTTTGGCGTAGAAAGGAAGACCGCCTACAAATTCATCGTTTTTCTTTTCTTTAAAAATCTGAGCCAGAACTGCTTCAGAATAAGCAATTGCCATACCAAAGAATGCTGAAATCCACATCCAAAACAGCGCACCTGGTCCACCGACTGCGATTGCACCGGTAACACCCAGAATATTTCCTGGTCCTACACGCATGGCTGAGCTTAAAAAGAAGGAAGCAAGAGACGAAATGCCAGTTTCTTCCGATTTTTTACGGGCTAAAATAGATATCCCTTTTTTAAAATAAGTAACCTGCATGAATCCGGTACGAAAAGAAAAATAGATACCGGAGCCCACCAGTAAAATAATGGCAAGTGAGAAGTTACCTATAATCGGAATATTGGCATACCAATTCATATTGGTAGGAAAATCCCAAAAGAAATCAGATACCGGTGTTACAAAATCAAAAAAACTGTTGATGGCGTTAAATATTTGTTCCATATGCCCCTCCTAACTTTAGTCTGATAAGACAATTTGCACGGCGTGCCAGCGGTTTGGTTCTGTGAATATGTATCTTTACAGTGCCTGAATTGTAAATCGAAATGCAACCCTTTCGATTTCAATCAAGTATAAATTATT
>CAZHGE010000086.1:0-11499 GCA_964531805.1 uncultured Lachnospiraceae bacterium | reverse complement strand
AAAGAACTTTCTTCATTGCTTTCTTTGTATCTTCTGTGATGATCTTAGGTCCTGTGATATAATCACCGTATTCAGCTGTATTAGAAATAGAATATCTCATTCCTTCGAAACCTGACTGGTAGATTAAGTCTACAATCAGTTTCATTTCGTGGATACATTCAAAGTAAGCATTTCTTGGATCATATCCTGCTTCTGTTAATGTTTCATAACCAGCCTGCATTAATGCACAAACACCACCACAAAGAACTGCCTGCTCACCGAATAAGTCTGTTTCTGTTTCTGTACGGAATGTTGTTTCAAGAACACCTGCTCTTGCTCCACCGATTGCTAAAGCGTAAGCTAATGCTTTTTCTAAAGCCTTACCAGAAGCATCCTGATGTACAGCTACTAAACAAGGAACACCTTTACCAGCCTGGTATTCGCTTCTTACTGTGTGTCCAGGTCCCTTAGGAGCGATCATAGTAACGTCAACGTTCTTTGGAGGGATGATCTGGTTAAAGTGAATTGCAAAACCATGAGCGAACATTAACATGTTACCTTCTTCAAGGTTTGGCTCGATATCTTTTTTGTACATAGCAGCCTGTTTCTCATCGTTGATGAGGATCATGATAACGTCTGCTTTCTTAGCAGCTTCTGCAGCTGTGTATACTTCAAATCCCTGTGCTACTGCTTTGTCCCATGATTTAGAACCTTCATAAAGACCGATAATAACGTGGCATCCGGATTCCTTTGCGTTTAATGCGTGTGCATGACCCTGTGAGCCATAGCCGATGACTGCAATTGTCTTTCCTTCTAACATTGATAAATTACAGTCTTCCTGATAATAAATTTTATTTGCCATTTTTCATGACTCCTTTCATAAATAAATCATATGTATATTACATAATTTGGAAAAAATATTATTCCGCCTTAATATAAACAACGTCCTGCGTACCGCGGCAAAGACCTGCGACACCCGTTCTTGCAAGCTCCAAGATCTCATAGCCATCCAATAACTTTAAGAATGCTTCAATCTTATCCACACTACCTGTTAACTCGATTGTAAGGGCATCCTGTGCAACATCGACTACATTTGCACGGAAAATATCTGCCATGGATAAGATTCCCTGTCTGTCATTTGCTGCTACTTTTACTTTGATCAGAGCAAGTTCACGGAATACACTGTTGCCAGCTTCCAGTTCACGGATGTCCAAAACATCAACCAACTTTGCTACCTGCTTCTCAATCTGCTCTAAGATCTCATCATCACCACTTGCTACAATAGTAATACGGGTAATTCCCGGCTCTGCTGTCTCACCAGCTGTAATACTTTCGATATTGTATCCACGTCTGGAGAATAAACCTGAAATACGGCTTAAAACACCGGATGAGTTCTCAACTAAAATCTGAAATACTTTTTTATTCATTCTAATACTCATGCCTTTCCGCGCCAAACACCATAGGAAGATATTCCATCATGTCCAACACATATTTGACTTACTAAGGCTCATTTTATCAACGAAAAAGATACTTGTCAACGTATGATAGTATTGCATAGCACCCATAACCATATGTTATAGACAATCAACTTGCCATATCTATAATATATCTCTTATTCCGACTCCATACATTTCTGAAGAGCAAGGGTTCCTGTGCGAGCTACTTCTACTATACTGATTCCCTGCAGCATTTTGATAAAGGAAGCAGTACGTTCCGGTACATCGCATACCTGAATAATCATATGTGTTTTGGAAGTATCTACAATTTTAGCATCCATCAATGTACAAATATCCATAACATCACGGCGGTTGCCCTTATTGTACTTAATCTTAATAAGCATTAATTCACGGCTGATACTCTTTTCTTCACTAAAAGTCTTAACCTTAATAACGTCCAGTTTCTTATTTAACTGTTTTTCAATCTGTTCCATTGTATTCTGATTACCCGAACTTACAATGGTCATGCAGGAAACTTCAGGATCATCCGTTTCCCCTACTGCGATACTGTCAATATTAAAACATCTTCTGGAGAAAAGTCCTGCAACCTTACACAGAACACCGGAACGGTTTTCTACCAGAACGGAATATATTTTCTTCATATAACAATCTCCTTTTTATACAAGATCCATCGGATCAATCATAATCTCCATCAGATAGGACTCATCATTTGCTAAAAACTTCTCAATAGCTTCATCTGCCTGAGACATATTTTCCACACGGATAAATGGCATATTATAAGCAGTTGCCAGTTTAGAAAGGTCCGGGCTGCCCGTTAAGTCTACCACTGAATAATTATCCTTATAGGTAAAATGCTGATACTGACGAACCATACCAAGATAATGATTACACATAACAATAATTTTAACCGGTACATCATGCTGGCGCATAGTACCTAACTCCATCATGGACATTTGGAAAGAACCATCGCCACATACAGCTACAACTTGTTTCTCAGGGTGAGCTAATTTTGCTCCCATAGCTGCTGGAATAGAGTACCCCATCGTTCCCATACCACCGGAAGTCATAAAGGTTCCATTCTTCACCTTGGCATATGCACAAGACCAAATCTGATTCTGTCCAACGTCCGCTACATACACCGCATCATCCTGCATTCTATTTGTCAATTTACGAAGGAATTCAGCCGGGTCCACATAGTCCGGATTTGGATTGCGTTTTACAGCCATTGATTGTTTATATTCTTCTAATGTCTGTAACCATGCTTCATGTTCACAGGCAAAATCATTTTCTGCAAAGTCAGCAAAAATTGCTTTTGCATCACCTACAAGTGGAATGGTTGGTCCAGCATTTTTACCAATCTCAGCCGGGTCCACGTCAATATGTACCAATACTTTATTTCTTGTAATCAAATCCGGCTGATTCACAGCACGGTCTGCCACGCGGGCACCTACCATTATCAAAAGATCGGATTCATTCATAGCACGGTTCGCATAAGGCTTACCATTATTACCCACCATACCATAATTTAACGAATGATCGGTTGGCAGAACCCCAATACCCATCATGGTCGTTACAACTGGGATCTTGTGCTTTTCAGCAAATGCACGAAGTTCCTCTTTCGCATTACTAAGAAGCACACCACCACCTGCACAAATAATCGGTCGATCTGCTTTTTCTAATTCCTTTACAACTTTAGCAATCTGAACAGCATGACCTTTTACAGTTGGCTTATAAGTACGCATACTGATTTCTTCTGGATATTTAAAGTTTTTTACCACCTGATTCTGTACATCAATTGGCACATCAATCAAAACAGGACCTTTTCGTCCGGTATTTGCAATATGAAAAGCTTCTTTAAAAATACGTGGGATGTCATTGGCATCCTTTACTAAATAGGAATATTTTACAAAGGACTCACAAGCTCCTGTAATATCTGCTTCCTGAAAAACATCACTTCCTAATAATTCCGAATTAACCTGTCCTGTAATACATACTAAAGGAATGCTGTCTGCAAAAGCAGTTGCAATACCTGTAATCAGGTTTGTGGCACCAGGGCCGGATGTAACGGCACAAACGCCCGGTTTATTGTCCGTTCTTGCATATCCGCTCGCAGCATGCGCAGCATTCTGCTCTGTACGAATCAAAATTGTACGTACATCAGACTCTAAAATACTGTTATAAAATGGGCAGATTGCCACCCCCGGATATCCAAATACATTTGTAATGCCTTCTGCTTCCATGCATTTTACCATAATATCAGCACCGTTCATAAATTATAATCCTCCATCTTCCTGTATCTATCTTTTCACTTCTTACTCTCTTATTTTTTAAACATTCCAAAAAATTCAGACATGGGCTCTACCACATCACTCAAATCTGTGATTGCTTCGTTTAACGTCTCTATGTCAATATCGCCTATTGTCTCTAATGCAGTTTCTGCACTGGTAATAGCAGTTTCAGCATCATCCGCCAAATCTTCTACGGATTCTAAAGCTGTTTCCATTTCTGTGATTGCTTCATCCATATGATCCAATGCTGTTTTTGCTGAATTTAAGGTTGAAAAAGCAGTTGGAACCAAGGCTAAAACTGCCAAAACAAAGACAAGTATCAAAATGGTAGAAATTCTCTGATACATAAGATTCTTCTGGCTGCTCTTTTTCATATCTTCTAAAAGTTCTAACAATTTATCCTGTTCCATACTTTCTCCTTTGTTATAAATTACTCAGACCTAATAATCGTTCTGCACATTTGACGGCTCCAGCAGCATCCTTAGAATAGCCATCTGCTTGAATCTCATCACAATAATCCTGTGTGATAACGGCACCGCCAATAATAATCTTAGCCTTTACTTGTTTTTCTTTTGCCAGTTTAACTATCGTGTCCATTTCCTTCATCGTGGTAGTCATAAGAGCTGACAATGCAATAATCTGTGCATTTTCTTTCATAGCCGTATCTATGATTACCTCGCTCGGAACATCCTTTCCAAGGTCTATCACATGAAAACCATAATTCTTTAACATAAGTGCCACTAAATTTTTTCCAATATCATGGATATCTCCAGCAACCGTAGCAATGACAATAGTCGGCATGATACGGTCATCATTTCCGCTTTGTAAAATAGGCTCTAAAATTTCAATTGCTTCTTTCATTGCTTCTGCACTAGCAATCAACTGCGGTAGGAAATATTTTCCTTTTTCAAATAAATCACCCACTTCATTGATGCCTGGAATCAATATCTGATTTAACAGATAAGAAGCCTCTTCTCCTTTCTCAAGACATTCCTGAGTAATGGACTTCATCTTTTCTCTTTTACCTTTTAACAAAGCCGTTTTTAATTTCGCTGTATGCTCTGGCAGATTGCTCTCCTCTGCTTTTTTTTCAGAAACTTCTGCTTTCTTGACGACAGTCTGTGCAGGAGTTAAAAGCCCTTCTTCCTGCAAACGGTTCATATGCTCAATATAGGTAATGTCTGCATCTTTACGATTTAATAAAAGATTGCAGGACAAAGCAGTATTCATAAGCAGCATCTGATTTGGATTCGCAATCGCCATGGTAAGCCCAGCATCAATCATCATCGCTAAAAATGCTGCATTGATATAACTTCTTTCTGGAAGGCCAAAAGAGATATTGGACAATCCGCAGGTTGTTGCCAGTCCATTTGCTTTACAGTAACGGATTGTTTCTAAAGTCTCGACACCAGCATTCTTATTGGCTCCAACAGTAGTTACCAATCCATCTACTACGATATCTTCTTTTGTAAAACCTAAAACTGTCGCTTTTTCTAATAAAGCCTCAATTAGCGAAATCTTCTCTTCTAAACTTTCCGGCAGTCCTTTATCAGACAATGGAAGTAAAATAAACATTGCACCATATTTCTTAGCAATTGGTAACAATTGATTTACTTTTTCTGTTTCCATGGAAATGGAATTAATCAATGCTCTTCCCGGATATCTGCGTAATGCAGCTTCCATGACATCCACATGGCTGGTATCAATACACAACGGAAGGTTTGTCACTTCCTGCAATTTATCAATTGCCTGACACATCATGGCTTTCTCGTCGATACCACTCATGCCAAAATTCACATCTAAAACACGTGCGCCATTCTCTTCCTGCTCTTCTGCAAAAGAAAAGACTCGTTCCATATTTCCGGCACGCAATTCTTCCTGTAATTTCTTTTTACCAGTTGGATTAATACGCTCCCCAATGACAAAGAAAGCATCATCCAATCCAAAAGCTAATGTCTTACGTTCACTTGCCAGATAATGTAGTTTTGGCAGTTCAGCTTTTGCTTCCGGTTTATAATCACATGTATATAATGCCTTAATATATTCTGGACTTGTTCCGCAGCATCCCCCTAGAACAGTGGCACCTGCTTTGACTAACACTTCCATTTCCTTTGCAAAATTCTCAGGTGTATTATCATAAACGGTTTCACCTGCTTCATTCAAGCGAGGGATACCTGCATTTGGTTTTGCAATAATCGGAATATTGGTTACAGAAGCCATTGCTTTAATGACCTCTGCCATATGTACTGGTCCTGTAGAACAATTGGCACCAACACCGTCCACTCCAAGGGAAGCTAATACCACCGCTGCGGTACGCGCATCCGTTCCAAATAAACATCTTCCATCCTTTTCAAAGGTCATGGTAGCTAATATAGGAAGGTTACAGACTTCTTTAATAGCAATGATTGCTGCTCTTGTCTCCTGAAGACTCATCATAGTCTCTACAACAAACAGATCCACGCCGCCTTCTATTAAAGCCTCTGCCTGTTCTTTATAGATAGTAACCAGTTCTTCAAAATCCATAGGTCCCATTGGTTTTAACTGTACACCTGTCATGGTAATATCACCGGCTACCAAAGCCTTACCAGCTGCCGCTTCCTTGGAAACTGCCACCAACTGCTTATTGATCTCTACTAACTGATCCTCTAATCCATACTCCTGTAACTTTGGTCTGTTTGCTGTAAAAGTGGGGGCATACAAAATATTTGTTCCTGCTTCTACATATTCCTTCTGAAGACCGACTACAATATCTTTGTTTTCAATAATCCATTTTTCCGGACAGACTCCCTGAGGCATTCCTCTCTTAATTAAATTAGAGCCCATGGCGCCATCTAAATATACAATCTTATCACTGACCAGTTCTTTCCATTCCTGCTTTGTCATCTATATATCCAAACCTTTCTATTCCCTTTATACTAGATATAGTTTTTTCCATTCATTTTCCCTTTAGTATAGCATTGCACCGCTTTTAATACAATATTTTATTATTGAAGAAATAAGGCTGATATGGTAAATTCAAAAAGGACTATTTTTACAGGAGATTACTATGAAAAAAAGAATCCTTTTTCTTTCTGCTATGCTGTGCTTGTGTTTGACAGGCTGTGGCAAGGATCAGAAACTAGAAGAATACAGTGAACATATAAGTACATTTACCCAGAACATTGCAGACATATCTACGCGAATGGAAGAAATTGACACCTCTTCTGATACTGCTGCAAGTGAAGTTCTTAACTGCCTGGATGAAATGGAAGCACAATTTCTTATTCTTGCCGAAATGGAAGTTCCAAAAGAATTTGCATCTATTGAAAATTTAGCAGATGAAGCATCCGAGTATATGACAGAAGCAGTCCGTTTGTATCATGAAGTATTTGAATCTGCTGAATACTCTGAAGAAACCGCCTCTATTGCGCAGGAAAATTATAACCGTGCTATGAAGCGTCTCGCTTATATCTCTTCCCTTTTACAAGGTGAATTACCAGAAGGCGACGATATTATTATTACAGAAGAAGAAGTTCTTGATTTTGAACCAGTTACGGAAGAATAAACAAAATTATTTATATGCTTAACAAATCAATTCATTGAAAAGCAAAGGACAACGCAAAAACGTTGTCCTTTTTTAATGCGCTATATTGTTTAATCTACGATTCGAAGCAGTACTGCCTTTCTTTCTGCTTCCTGTCTGCTGCTGACTCCCAGTTTACGATAAATATTACGGTTATGAAATTTCAAGCCACTATAACTAATATTACAGATTTCACAGATTTCCTCTGACTTTTTTCCACTATGCATCAAATCTAAAATTTCCATTTCCTTTTTGGTAAGCGGCTCCTGTAACTTAAATTCCGGTTCCATATAATCGGGATACATTTTTGCCATTTTATCCGCCTCACTCAACACTTTCTTTACAAACGCCTTTTGGCGGACATCTTTTTTTAATTTCGTAAGAAGAGGCATAACCGCAGCCCCTTCATCCGCAATCACTCTTACATAATGATATTCCTCTGCTTTCTCAATAGCTTCTACTAGTATTTTTTCCCATCTGCCATCACCTAAACGGTAAACAAGTATCGCCTCCAATACTTTATTTTGTATCCAATAATATTCTCTATGATATTCAACATAATAAAGATTCAGCCGTTTAATCAATGAATACGCATGCTCCATATTACCAGCTGCAATCATGATACGCACCTTATGCATGTAACGATAACGTTCTGTAATATAAAACTCTACATTCTCATTGGGAGCTTCCTTCAACCATTCCTTTGCCATCCCCGTATCCCCTTGAAGCAGAGAAATCCATGCCCAAAAAGCGTTCATATTAGGGATTAAATAAAATGCCTCCTCCTTTTTTATCTTTTCATAAAAGTTTTCCATCTGTTCTATTGCTACATTAATCTGACCACGTATTAAATGCAGTCTGGTAAGAAGAACGATTGTCACAAAACAGACTTCCATTCTTCCCATAACATCTGACACCGCATAGGCTTCATTTAATAATTGCATAATTTCAAAGGTACTGCCTGTATTATATTCCAGCATACTTTCTGCGGTTCCTGCATCATAAAGTGCTCTTCCATAACTTCCGAATACATCGATAAGCGGCCTTCTAAACTTTACACGCTCTTTTTTACTCCTCTTTAAAAAAAGTGAAAAATCCACGCCGCCATTAATAAGAGAAGGAGAGTTTCCTGTTACCGCCATCTCCGGTATCTTTACATTTTCTTTTTTAATAAGTTCAGCTGCATGATATACACTTTCTATTCTTAATGCCGGAAGACGGTGCATCAATGACATATCCAAAAATAAAATACGATTTTTTACCTCTTTTTTTTCTTCTGATGTCAATCTTGGAGTATGTAAATGATCCACCAGAAAATCATACCATTTTTCTGATTCTTGAGGCGAAAGTAAAATCGAATGTAATAAACTTACACTGGCAATTAACGCAGGATTTTTCTTGATTTCTTCTTCCTCTAATGCAAAAAGATATTTTCTTGTGCGGAACAACTGTGCTCTTGCCGGATCACATTCTGCTTTCTTTATCAACAACTGCGTTATGCTATCACTACGTCCTGCTTTGTGATAATATTTCAAGGCATTTTCTACATCGTCAGACTCCTCATAATATTCTGCCGCAATCCAATACATGCGTTCTAAATCCTGCTGTGAATAAGCAAAAGAACGCTTCCACAAAACATACTCACGCAAAATAGGATCAATCTGATATTTTTTATTTCCTAAATGCGTTACAAAGTTACCAATACTATAAGCATATTCAATCAAATCTGCCAATTTATCCAAGCCGGTAATCCGCTCAATCAATTCTACTGTATAAACCTTAAATTCACAGGTCGCAAGCAAGGCAGTCTCTAATTTTTCATTCCATACATTCCAAAGAACTTCATCAAAATAATGATACAACTCACGTACTGCCTTAAAATAAACATCATTACTATACTCTGCTTCTACTCCTAAATTTTTGGTATAAAACATAGTTAGAAGCGGATAGCCTCCCAATTTATCCGTCAAAACATCAGCCAGTTCCATTTGACATTCATATCCCATTTTTTCCAAATATGCTTTCGTTTCATTACTGGAAAACATGAGATCTCTTTTATCGGCACGAACAAATTCCAATTCTACATCCACTTTTACAAGCCATACTGGAAGTGACCCTCTTCCCATTAAAACCACTGTTTTCTGTCCATGATAAAGCATATCAAGCACATACTGTTTCGATTGTTCATCCGTCAAAAAACAAATATCATCAAACAGAACCACACTTTGACGAATCGTATCAATTGGCGGCATATGACTCAAACTGCCGTTTCTTCCACTAGTTTGAAAATAGGGTTTTCGACGATAATAGTACTCAAACGCAGCACTTTTCCCATAACCACAGGGCGCAGTAATAAATAATATCTTATTTTGTTCTTCTGCCAGTTTAAATTTTTTATATATACTTGCTATTTTTAAATAAACAGCCACGTCCCCGCCTTCTTTCGTATAAAATCTCGTCCAGTCACACCCATGAAGTAATTATTTACCCATATTATAAAAGAAACATGGCACGAATGCCATGTTTTCTTTTTATCTGCATGAAACATGCAGGTTTCCTATTTGATCCCCTATTCCAAACAGAAACTCAATATTTCCCAATACATCTTGTACACTTTCCCCTTGAGTACATACAATATATAGCAAAGATTGCTATATAAAAAAACTAGCCATAAGGCTAGTTTTTCATGCTTTTTCTGTAAAATACTATTTTTTTCATTAAAAAGGGACTCTTTTTCAAGAGCCCCCAAATGATTCATTTTAAAATTAAAACTTGTATCAAAGTCTTAGAATTTGCCTGCCTTAGCAGCCTCTTCGATAGAAACTGCAACTGCAACTGTCATACCAACCATTGGGTTGTTACCTGCACCGATAAGTCCCATCATTTCTACAGGCATGACTAAAACTGCTAAAAAAGCCTTATTTTACAAGGATTGCACCCATCATAAAATGAATGTCAACCCCCATCATCTTTCGCCTTTATCCTACCACAAATCAAATCCAAAAGCAACAAAAAAAAAGGGACTTGCGGCAGTCCCACTCGTCCGATTCTTTCAACGAGTCGCCGCAAATCCCTTTGCTATTGGTTATTCAACTTTACTTGTTAAAATTGTAATATCAGTTTTAATTACATTGATATCTGTTTGAATAGTATCTAATTTTTCTGCGTAATGTGCGATTGTCGCAATCGCCTGTGCATTTACTTCTCTATTCTCTTTTATCTCTTGGTAAAGTTTATCTTCTCTTTCTTGACATCTCTGTTGGACTTTCTCCATATTTTCTGCGTTTTGTTTTGTCGTATCATTATAGATTTTATAAACAAAAAATCCCAAGAAAACAACGCAAGCTACAGGGAAACCAAGAGTTGAGATAATTTGTGTTAATCCTGCTATATCCATCTTTTATCCTCCATTATGTAAATGTAATAGTAACTTCATTGTAAGGTGTTGCTGCTACTGGTGTGTTATTAGTGGCATTAGCAATGGCAGAAGCATTTGTTAATCGTATTAGCAAACCAGAAGGACTAATCTGGTAAAGGACTTCTGTATACGAAGATATTTTAGCTAAATTTATTGCTGTTGAAGTCGCCCAGGCAGTCCCATTAATATAACCATTAACACTTCTACACATTACTGTACCCGAAGGCGTAAAACCTTTTGCCAAAACAGGTTTATCAAGAGGAATATAGAGATATAATTCTGTTGTACTGGAAGTCACATAACCACTCCATACTGCTGAAACATTTGGAAAAGTTATTGTATCACCCGCTTCATAAAATAGTTTGTTGCCATTTACAGTAACAGGTACATTAAAATTAAAATCGTTTTCACTCCAATCAAACACAGGAAAACTTGTAACAGATTTAGAGTTAGAATAAACTCCATTATTAAACCCTTTTGTATAAAAAGCATCGCCAACCCAAGCTTCAATAGTGTATGTTTGTCTATAATCCAAACCAGAGATTTTTTCATTAACAGTATAGCTGTTTCCTTCTAAAGTAGGAGTTATACCAATCCAGCTGCCGTAATTGCCACTATTAGCTTTATATCTATAATTCACTTGTATGCTATTGGCTACTGCACCAAAATTACCATTAAAATATTTACCACTAATAGTAAGAGTAATAACTCCATCCACTGTCATATTTGCGGCAAGGTTACAAGTAGGCTTAATATACTCAACCATTGGCATAGTAACAGTTTTACTTACAGTGT
>CAZHGE010000085.1:0-11542 GCA_964531805.1 uncultured Lachnospiraceae bacterium | reverse complement strand
ATATAATATTTTTTAAAGTATCACAAGAACAAAGAGTTTGCTTTGCAAACTCTCGCGCCGAGCGCGGTTGCGTAGCAACATCTTCCTTATACGCGCGAGTGCGCATCCTCGCGGAGCGTTTTTGTATAATAGGAAATTCGGAGGAATTTCCTATTATACAAAAACTCCGCACCAACCGGTACGGAGTTAAAATGTACGTTTCTTATTTTAAAATTTCTTTTGCAGATGCTGCAAGACCTGCTAATCCCTGAATTTCAGAAGGGATGATGATCTTGTTAGCTGCACCGTTTGCTGCTGCTTTGAATGCTTCAAGGCTTTCTAATTTGATAACTGCTTCGTCTGCTCCAGCTTCTTTTACCATACGGATACCAGCTGACTCTGCTTCTTTTACCATACGGATACCTTCTGCTTCTGCCTGCTTTGTAACACGGATTGCTTCAGCACGACCTTCTGCTTCTTTAATTCTCTTTTCTTTTTCTGCTTCCGCATGTAAGATAGCAGACTGCTTTTCTGCTTCTGCTTCCAAAATCGCTGCTTCTTTCTTACCCTGTGCTACTGTTACGCTTGCAGTCTTTTCACCTTCTGCACGTGTAACGGCTTCACGACGTTCACGTTCTGCCTTCATCTGTTTTTCCATCGCGTTCTGAATTTCTGCCGGAGGAATGATGTTCTTTAATTCTACACGGTTAACTTTGATACCCCATGGGTCTGTTGCCACGTCTAAAGATGCACGCATCTTTGTATTAATAGTCTCACGAGATGTTAAAGTCTGGTCTAATTCGAGATCACCGATGATGTTACGAAGTGTTGTTGCTGTTAAGTTCTCGATAGCCATGATTGGATTCTCAACACCGTATGCATATAACTTCGGATCTGTAATCTGATAAAATACAACCGTATCAATTCTCATAGTAACATTATCTTTTGTGATAACCGGCTGTGGTGCAAAGTCTACAACCTGTTCTTTTAAAATCACTTTTCTAGCCACCTTATCAATAAAAGGCACTTTGAAATGAAGACCTACTGACCATGTACTCTGGTAAGCACCAAGTCTTTCAATAACGTATGCATGTGCCTGAGGTACAATCTTGATACAAGATAATACAACCCAGATAATCAAACCTAAGATAATAATTGCTGCTAAAGCTCCACCCATTTTACAATTCCTCTTTTCTTTCTTCTACAATTAATTTCACGCCACTAATCGCTACGATTGTGACAACTGCACCTTCTGCAATGGTAATATCATCGGAAACACTTCTCGCGGTCCATTCCATACCGGAAACCGTTACCTGTCCCTCTGCTTTGATATTATCAATCGCACCGGTAACAATGGCTTTTTTGCCGACTATGCTTTCTGCATTCGTCTTAACTCTATCCTTATTAAAGTAGCGTACTGCGAGCGGCCTGGTAAAAAATATCAGAACCATGGACACCACAATGAACGTAGCAATCTGTACATACGATGGCAAATGTAACGCTGCCGTAATGGCTGCCGCCAGCGCACCGCCTGCAAACCAGATTGTTGTCAGTCCCATGGTTGCCACTTCGATCACAACAAACCCTACTAACAGGATAACCCAGAATAAAATCCAGTTCATGTTATCACCCCTTTTCAATTGGTAATATCATACACCATTTTATTTTCATGTACAATAACTGGTTTTATGATTTTAGGAAGTTTTAATAACTCTCGCCAACGATACGTTTCATAACTTAACATATAAAAAAGGATGTGTTTTTTTCCACATCCTTTTCTTCTCTATTATTTTCTACCAGAATACATGATCACCCAAAACATAACCTTCGTGATTACCAGCCCGTCTGAAATGTGTTGCTGTTCCAACATTGGTTTTACCAGCAATCGCTTCCTGAGCCGCCTGCAGACAAGATGGATCAACACCTAATTCCAAACGTCTTTCTACTTTACCATTTCCTGCCGGTGTAAACTGACCTGACGCATATATAACGCCAGCAATTGTATTTGGATATGCACTGCTTCGTACACGGTTCATAACAACAGCTGCAACTGCCAGTTTGCCTTCGTATGACTGGTTACCAGCTTCACACTGTACCAAAGCACCTAAAAGCACATCATCTGTAGTTCCAACAGCAACAGGACCTAAATTTGCAATCAGTTTTGCTTTTTCTTCCTGTTCTTTACGTTCCCGTTCTTTAATCTCATCATATGTCTCACCATAGTCTACTAAAAACTCTGTACTGACATATTCTGCACTGATATATCCCAGATCGCCTTCAAACTCAATGGCCACCCAGTCTTTTGTTGTTTCTTCCACAACCGCTTCGATCGTGTCATTCTTTTTTACCAGGCCCCATACACCTGCATCTTCGCTTGGCTCTTTACGCACACGCAGCGCATCGGCATTTACTGTCGCAATGGTACGTCCTACGCTTTCTGCCATTTCCTGAGCTTCTTCCCCGAAAAGAAGATACTCATTACTTGCCCAGCCTACTAAATTACCTGATTTGATTTTCGTCCAGCCTTCTGTGGTCTCAAGGATTTCACCTCCACAGTCCGCATACAATAAGCCTACTTTCTCAGCTTCTTCATTTGCTTCTGCTCTCACGTTCAATGAGTTGGTTACATCCGCCATAACAAGACCGGACTTTAGATCGGCTTCTTCGCTGTCTTCTTCTGCCATCTCTTCCTGCTGCATAATCTCATGCACGGAAGATTCGGTTGCAATCTCTTCAAAGCCCTCTAATACTTCTGCCGCGCCAACATTTAACCGGATTACATTATCCGTTTCGGCTGCCATGGCGGGAACAGTTCTCATGAATGCCAAAGTCATCGCCCCAACGGTCACCTTGGCAAGAACACGAAGCAGTCTGCTCTTTCTGCTTTTTGTTCCCATATTACCTCTCATTTCCATCACAGACTTATGAAAAATATTTTATCTGTGATTGTTAAATTCTATTTCAAATCGATTACAATTATTACAAAATTATTAACAGTGTAATGAGTATAGTACCAAAGTATGCCAACTTTGTCAAGTATGTGACATTTTTCGCCATTTTATGTATCTAAAAAAGCCCGACAAAGATGATTTGCTTGCAACCTCACGCTTCGCTAGTTGTCTGCGCAAATCATCCCCGCCGGGCTTAACAATATCTCTATAATTCCTTCGATCTTTCAATACATTTGATCACGGCGTCCATGACGGCGGCACGCATGCCTTTTTCTTCTAAGACACGAACTGCTGCAATGGTAGTTCCGGCAGGGGAACATACCATATCTTTTAATTCACCAGGATGTTTTCCAGTTTCTAAGAGAAGTTTGGCGCTGCCAAGCACTGCCTGTCCGGCAAACTCATACGCCTGTTTACGAGGCATTCCCATCTCTACTGCTGCATCTGCCATTGCTTCAATAAACATAAACACATATGCAGGTGCACTTCCGCTGACACCCACAACAACATCCATAAGTTTTTCAGGCACTTCCTGCGCTTTTCCAATGCAAGAGAACATTTTCAGGGCATATGCTTTTTCCTCTTCTGTTACACTGTCACTAAAGCAGATACCGGTACAACCTTCACCCACTAATGCCGGTGTATTTGGCATGCAGCGTACAATCTTATGACTGCATCCAAATGCGTCTGCAATCCACTGTTTTGATTTACCAGCAGCAATCGAAATAATCAATTTATCCTGAGAACATACATCTTTAATCTCTGCGATGACATCTGCCATAATCTGAGGTTTTACAGAAAGCAAAATTACATCCGCGCTTTCCACAACCATTTTATTATCATCATTTACTGCAATTCCATACTTTTCGGATGCTCTCTGCAGCATTACTTCATCTTTTCCTGATGCTGTCACATCCTCCTTAGCAATAAAGTCATTTTCTAAAATTCCGCCCAAAATTGCTTCTGCCATATTTCCAAATCCGATAATTCCTAATTTCATATCTATATATGCCTCCATTTTTACTAATTTATTTTCTTTTATATACTCCATTTCGTTTCACGTCAAATTTTATATTTTTTTGTCTAAAACATTCGACACAACCTCTAATCAGCACCACCGGCTTATTTGATTCATTCTGACTCGATTTGGACTTTTTTAATTATATTCATAATAATAAATCCAAACATCCATGTATTTTCTTGTATGATTAATAAATTTCTTGTATTTCGGACTATTTTGGCATTATTTTATCCCCAAAGTCCAAAAAGTCGAGTACTCCTGGACTTTATATTGTGTTATACGTAATATAGTCCAAATTGCTACCACATTCTTTTTTTGCTTGAAGCTAAAGTTGTCCGTGGACACACCTGCATAGCCAGTAGTTTATTTTTATGCTGATACAAGAAAAACCCCAGAGACCGCACTCTCTGGGGTTTAACTTTTGTCCTCATGAATTCCAATCAAATCTTTTTGCCTAATCACATAATATCATATGTGTGCTTTCCCCGCAAGCGAAAACTTTTCAAATATACTATATTTTATTTCTTCCTCTTCTGTCTGTATGCCTCATACATCAGAACCGACGCTGCAATTGCCGCATTTAAAGATTCCACCTTTCCTTCCATTGGAATTTTGATATAGGAATCCGCCAAATCCGCCGTTTCATCCTTTAATCCATTTCCTTCATTACCTATCAAAAAGCCAATCCCATTTGAAGAAGTATAATCCACTTCGTCATAAAAACTGGTTCCTTTTAAATGCGCCGCATAGAAGCATACCCCTTCTTTTTGCAGACTGCGTATTGTGCCGCTTAAATCATCCGTATATACAAAAGGCACTCTGTATAAAGACCCCATAGTGGAACGAATGGTTTTGGGATTATAAATATCCACACAGCCCTTACTCATTATAACGCCGTCAATACCCGCGCCCTCGCCAGTACGCATAATGGTCCCCAAATTTCCAGGATCCTGAAGATCTTCCAGCACCATCAATGTCGGATTTCTTCTTATTAAAAGATCTTCCAATGTGTATGTAAACTGCTCCAGCACACATAAAATCCCCTGCGGTGTCATGGTATCCGTAATTTTGGCAAAAACAGAATCCGATACCACCTCATAACCACATTTATCCAATTTTCTCAAACAAGGACTGTCTTCACCAGTCTCTGTTTTCCGTCGCTCTGTTTCAAAAAAGGATTCGGAAACAAACGTTTTCCGAATCCTTTGAATAGGAGCCTCTAAAAACATCTTGGTTCCTTCTATCAGAAATACGCCGTCTTCTCTACGGGCTTTCGATTTCCGATTCCAGGCAGCCAATTCTTTTATTTCTTTATTAGTAATCAAAATTATACTCCTCTTACTGCAAAGAAGCAGATAATAATTTACTTACCTGATAATGATATTCCGGAATATCCTTCTGCATAGCCAATGCCTCATCAATATCAAAATCAGTAAATTCTCCATGCTGATAAGCAACTACGCGGTTTGTCTTGCCCTGACAAATAATATCAGCCGCATAAGCACCCATAATCGAAGCATAGAAACGGTCTTTACAGGTTGGGCTTCCGCCTCGCTGCATGTAACCCAATATAGTTGCTCTGGTCTCCATACCAGTTGCCGCTTCAATACGTCTTGCCATAGAAGTAGAATGTCCAATACCCTCTGCATTGATAATCAGATGATGGGTTTTTCCACGCTTTCTATTATTAATAATGTTATTGATAATACTCTGTTCGTTGTAATCATATTTTTCCGGAAGAAGAATATCCTCTGCACCGTTTGCCACACCACACCAGAGTGCGATATAACCTGCATTTCTACCCATTACTTCAATAATACTGCAACGTTCATGGCTGGATGAAGTATCACGCACCTTATCAATGGCCTGCATTGCTGTATTAATAGCAGTATCAAAACCAATTGTATAATCCGTACACGCAATATCCAAATCAATCGTTCCCGGAATCCCAATCGTATTGATTCCCTGTTTGGAAAGTGCCTGGGCACCACGGTAAGAACCATCACCACCGATGACTACCACGCCATCAATACCATGCTTTCTGCAGATCTCAGCACCAAGTTTCTGACCTTCTTCTGTTACAAATTCCATACAACGGGCTGTTCCCAAAATAGTACCGCCCCTCTGGATGATATCAGAAACACTGGATGGGTTCATGTCTACTATTTCTTCGTTTAATAAGCCCTGGTATCCCTTTTTTATACCCTTTACGCTTACACCATTCATAATGGCTTTTCTTACAACCGCACGAATTGCTGCATTCATTCCCGGAGCATCCCCGCCGCTTGTTAAGACACCGATCGTTTTGATCTCTTTAGACATCTTTCATTACCTCCTGTGCATAAGACCTGTATCGCCTATATTCTAATTCATTTTCGCAAAACCGTCTATATCAATTTCACATTTTCAATTCCGAAACGCTCAGACAAGGCAGCCAGCAATTCTTTATCCGCCCTTACATTCTGATTCGGCGGCAATTGTTTTTTCATCCTTGGCTCTTTAATATAAATTATAACCACGTCTTTTCCTTCAGAAGATGCCATGATATTCATCATATCCTGTAAGGATGCTTCATATTCCTCTTTTGTAGCAAATTGAAGCCATAGCTGTCTTGGAACATCCTCAAACGCAAGTACATTCTCACAAATCAGTTTTCCATCGCGCTCATCTTCTCCCGATACACGACCAGTCAAAAACACTTTTCGATCCTCTGTTAAAAGACTTCCAAATTTAGAGTATGCTTTTGGAAAAACAAGAACTTCCACATTTCCAACCAGATCTTCCAAATTTAAAATTGCCATAACCTGTTCATTTTTTGTATATTTGAGTTTCTTTTCCGTAATCAGACCACCAATTGTAGTTTTCATACCATCCACTGCACGCATTGTCTGCGTTTCATCATCCAGTATAAAATCTGTAGTCGTATTTTTTATATGCTTTCTCCAAAGACTTTCATATTCTTCCAACGGATGTCCGCTGACATAAATTCCTAGTACTTCCTTTTCAAAAGCAAGCCGCATTTCCTTGGAATATTCACCCACATTCGGCAATTTAATATCGAATTCTTCCTTCTGTTCTTCGGAAACAATGTCAAACAGAGACATCTGACCTGCCATATTGTTCTTTTTATCACTATTAATACGGTCCAATATCTGGATATAGATGCTCATAAACTGCTTCCGGGTGCCGCCAAGCGTATCAAAAGCCCCTGCCTTAATCAGGTTTTCAATAACACGCTTATTCAATTCTCCTTCTACATTACGGGTAATAAAATCTTCCAGATTGGTATACGCTCCACGCATTTTTCTCTCTCTCACAATCTGTTCAACAGCAGGTCTTCCTACACCTTTCACTGCGGTCAATGCATAACGGATTGCTTTTCCATCCACAGAAAATCCGGCTTCACCCTTATTAATATCCGGAGGCAGAATATCAATGCCCATGTTTTTACAGGATAAGATGTATTCTGATACCTTACCGGAATTATCAATAACCGAAGTCAACAAAGCTGCCATAAACTCTACTGGATGATAGTATTTTAAATATGCCGTTTGGTAGGAAACCACTGCATAACAAGCCGCATGGGATTTGTTAAATGCATATTTAGCAAAATCCATCATTTCGTCATAGATATGACCTGCTACACTTTCCTCAATCCCTTTCTTTACACAGCCAGGAACCTTTTCATCCTCATTTCCATAGATAAAGTTCTTGCGTTCCTGCTCCATAACATGCTGCTTTTTCTTACTCATGGCACGTCTTACCAAATCGCTTCGTCCCAACGTATATCCACCCAGATCACGCACAATCTGCATAACCTGTTCCTGATAAACGATACAGCCATAGGTTGGCGATAGAATCGGTTCTAACTCCGGACAGGAATAAGTAATTTCTTCTTCACTGTTCTTTCCTTTTATATATTTAGGAATAAAATCCATTGGTCCCGGACGATAAAGCGAAATACCCGCAATAATATCTTCTAAACTTCTTGGTTTCAACTCTTTCATGAAATTCTTCATGCCACCGCTTTCTAACTGGAACACGCCATCCGTTCTACCGGTTCCAATAGAAGCAAGTACTGCCGGGTCATTATAATCCACATGGTCGATATCTATTGTGATTCCAGTAGTTCTCTCTACATTTTTCACTGCATTTTTAATAACCGTCAAGGTACGCAGTCCTAAGAAATCCATCTTCAACAAGCCCAGTTCTTCCAATGTAGTCATTGTAAACTGAGTCGTAATAGAACCGTCTGAGCCTCTGGATAACGGTACAAATTCATCGGCCGCCTTTGGACAGATTACAACACCTGCTGCATGCATGGACGTATGACGTGGCAAACCTTCCAATCGTTTCGACATATCAATCAGCGTTTTTACCTGTCCATCCTCTTCATATGCTTTTCTTAAATCAGGATTTAATGCCAGTGCGCGATCAATTGTGATGTTAAGTTCATTCGGAATCATCTTAGCAATTCCATCCACATAAGAATAAGGAAGGTCCATTACCCGCCCCACATCACGGATAACTCCCCTTGCTGCCATGGTACCAAAGGTAACAATCTGTACTACTTTATCCGCACCATACTTTTCGCCCACATAATCAATAACTTCCTGTCTTCTTTCAAAGCAGAAATCAATATCAATATCCGGCATGGATACACGTTCCGGATTAAGGAAACGTTCAAATAACAACTGATATTTAATAGGATCAATATTTGTAATATGCAGACAGTAGGATACAATACTCCCCGCCGCAGAACCTCGTCCGGGTCCTACAGGGATACCATTCTCTCTGGCATAATTAATAAAATCCCATACGATTAAAAAATAATCCACATATCCCATGCGGCGAATCGTTCCAAGCTCATAATCCAGGCGTTCTCGCAGACTGCCATCATCTTCCGGGTAGCGCTCTTTTAATCCCTGATTACATAATTCATTCAGATAGCTCCATGAGTCATAGCCCTGTGGCACTTCAAAATGTGGTAATTTTGTCACACCAAACTCTATTTCCACGTGGCATCTGTCCGCAATCTTTTGCGTATTTTCAATTGCCTCAGCCGCATACGGGAACAAAAGCCGCATTTCATCTTCGCTTTTCACATAATACTGTCCGCCTTCATAACGCATACGGTCTTCATCACTTAATTTATTCCCCATCTGTATACAAAGAAGAATGTCATGCGGCAATACATCATCCTCATACGTATAATGCACATCATTGGTTGCTACCAGTGGAATACCCAGTTCCTTACTCATACTGTACAAAGCCATATTAACAGTCTTTTGTTCAGGAATTCCATGGTCCTGCAGTTCAAAAAAATAATTCCCTTCTCCAAAGCACTCTTTATATTTCAAAGCACATTTTTTTGCTTCTTCTATTAAGCCCTTTTGAATCAGGCGGGGCACTTCTCCTGCCAGACAGGCTGAAAGCGCAATAATACCTTCATGGTACTTCTGTAGTACTTCCATATCCACACGCGGCTTATAGTAATATCCTTCGGTAAAACCTTTACTAACAATCTTTATCAAATTGGCATATCCGGTATCATTTTCTGCCAAAAGCACTAAATGATGATAACGGTCTTCTCCCCCGGTAAGTTCCTTATCGAAACGGGAATTCGGCGCCACATATACCTCACAACCAATGATAGGATTAATTCCTGCATCCTTTGCGGCACGGTAAAAATCAATTACGCCATACATAACACCATGATCCGTGATTGCCGCGCTATTCATTCCCAGCTCTTTTACACGCTTGACATATTCTTTTATTTTATTGGAACCATCTAGCAAACTATATTCCGTATGCACATGTAAATGAGTAAATGCCATACTGCCGTCTCCTCTATCAAAGAGAGCCGCCAGATACGAGGCGGCTCATTTGTACAATATTTAATCCTGATTTAACCCTATATTAATTCCTGAATTTTAATGTCTTTTCTCTTAGAAAGATCAATAAATTCATCCCCGCATTTAATAATTGGTCTGGACAAGCTGTGTTTGTTAATATAAACAATCTCGCCTTCCATTCCGTTGGTTAAGCGAACACGGTTTAACATATAATTATCTACGATTTTCTCTAAGAATGTCATAATCATATGGGTATCATATTTCTGATATCCTTCTTTTTCAAAAATCTCTACCACATGGAATGGTGAAGATGCGCCACGGTACTTTCTTGCAGAAGTAGTCGCTTCATATACATCTGCAATCGCACAAATGCGGGCAAACTTATCAATATCATCTCCCTTGGTACCAAGAGGATACCCCGAACCATCGTATCTTTCATGATGCATCAAAATTGTCTTCTTAATATGCTCATCAATATCAAGATTTCTAATATGGTTATATCCCTCAATCGGATGCATCTTAATCTGATCATATTCTTCTTTGGTTAATTTACCCTGTTTGTGAATGACTTCTTCCGGTATCTTTAACTTACCGATATCATGTAAAATACCACAGGTAAATGCTAATTTCTGATCTTTCTCCGGCATTCCCAGCCACTTAGCCAGTACGTTACAAATCAATGCCACATTCAAACTATGTGCATAAGTCAGGTCATCATACTCACGCATGTTATGAAGCATATCAAATACATTACTATCTGCCTGCTTATCTTCTAACATCTGAATAGCATTATTTACAACCGCATTTACCGCTTCCTGTGTTGGCTCTTCCTCCACAAAATCCGATATTAATACTTCCATTAATGCCACATTATGCTCAAAAGATTCTTTGTAACGTTTGAACTCTTCACTGTGGCGCACGCGGGAAGAATATGACTCCTGTGGCTTCTGCACAGGTAGTTCCTGTTCCTGTGGATCCTCAATTCTAACAAAGAAAATCGAATAGAAAGAAAGTTTCTGGATTGCCTTTTCTGTTAATGCCATTCCGGCTGATAAAACCAACTGATCCTGATAATTGTATACATCACTGGCAAGAACCATACCCGGTCTTAAATCACTCGTTTTTACTCTTCTCATAGTTTATCCCCATTTTATGTACTCTTTCGCATAAAAATTAGTACTTTTTACTTATTTTTCTCCCTCAATACGAAAAAAGACCAATTTTCAGCAATTAACCTTCTGATACAAATTATAGATTCATTAGTCAATATTGTCAAATAATATTCTCAAAATAGTACTATTTTTATGTTATTTTAGTACTAGAAAAAGTTTCTCATATATTGGAATCAAAATTCATTTGACATACTCTATCTACTGGTGTATCTTAATATCAGATATTGAAACTTCATATTGTCATTTACAGATGACAATTTTTTGTCATTTGTATTCTCTTATTCAGAGTGGTGGAGGTACAGAGGACCTGTGAAGCCACGGCAACCCCTTTCATGGAAGGTGCCAACCTGAGCGAATATACCTCATTTTTAGATGAGTCGAACAATAAGAGGATTTGAATATCAACTTTAAGTCCGCTTATTTTTCAAATAAGCGGTTTTTTTTGTAGAGTTTTGTTTACAAAACTCCATCCTGTTACTTTATCAACAATATAAACAAAAAGGAGAAGAACAATGGAAAAAAGATTATTTACTTCCGAATCCGTAACTGAAGGACATCCTGACA
>CAZHGE010000084.1:0-11663 GCA_964531805.1 uncultured Lachnospiraceae bacterium | reverse complement strand
CAGAACGTGTTGCAGCAGGTACTGATTTGAATGCTCTTCGTATCGTTCCTTATGCTAACCCATTCAGAACTTATCCATTAGTTAACGACTATGATAAATTCAAAAAATTAGTAGAAGAGAAGAACGTAGACTGCTACATCGTTAACACAGGTGATTTCATGGGAACAAAATGTAAACCTGCTGATACATTAGGAATTCTTGAAACAATCGTTGAAGGAAAAGCTAAATTCGAGCAGTGGGGACCATTCGAAGACATCGAAATTATGTATGACTGGTCTGGAAAGACAGCAGATTTCAAACCAAACATGGAAGATGCTGAATACGTGGCTGCATTAAAGAACGCTATGCAGAACCGTGTAGACGCTGTTAAGGGATTCTCAGAGAAGAAAGAAGGATATGATAAACTTCCTGATGAAGCATTAGCAGCTGTTCAGAAGTTAGTTGACGCTTTATAAGATATATTGTTTTATAGCAAAAGTAAGACCTCTTGAAAAATCAAGAGGTCTTATTTTTAGGATAATTTAAATTTGGATACTTCACCAGCAAGTTCTTCTGCAATTGTTTTATTGGAAGCTGCCATGTCTTCGATTTCTGCTACATTTTGAGTAAGAGTAGTGGAAACTTCGGTTACATTCATAACACCATTTGTTACTTCATCCACCGCACGGTTTACGGCATCAATAGATTCGTTGATATTGCTTGAGATCTTTTCAACCTTTGCAGAGTCTTCTGAAAACCGATACATGATATCGTGAATATCATCAGCATCTTTTCGGTAATCCTGACTTGTATTTAATAATTTCTGATACCCTTCTAAAGCAGTACTTTCCATAAATTCGATCATTTTCTCAGCTTCTGAAGCTAATTCTTCTACAGAAGCAATAACACTTGCACTGACTTCCTGAATGCGGGTGGCAGCGTTTGCAGAATCGTTTGCCAGATTACCAATCTCACCGGCAACAACAGCGAATCCGCGTCCAGCCTCTCCGGCACGGGCAGCTTCGATGTTAGCATTTAATGCTAACAGGTTTGTTTGTGAACTAATCTCCAGAATATTCTGTGTCAATTGATTAATCTCTTCAACTGCTTTGGAACGTTCAATTTTTTCATTTACAGCAGTTGCCATTTGAGAGGACTGAATACGTGCATCTTCACGTGATTTGGAAGCATCCTCGTAAATGTATTTGGCACGAATCTGTATGTCTTTGGTAATGGAGTCGCCTTCATTGGCTTTTTCAGAAAGCGTCTGCATCTTTTCATACACTTCGTGAACATTTTGTTGTACCTGATTGAGAGCCGCATTGGTTTCTTCCATGGATGCACTCATTTCTTCCATTGTAGCAGATACATCGGAAATACCATTGCTGGCATCGGAAAGGTTGTATGCGATGGAAGAGCAGGATTCTTCTAATTTCAAAGAGTTATTGGAAATGTTCAGCATGATATCGCGGATATATGCCAGTAGAGCATTTACATTGCCTGCCATAATTTCCATTTCATCACCGGTCTTAACGGTAAGTGTCTGAGTAAGGTCACCTTCATTATGTACCAGATCGTAAAGATTGCGGTTGACTTTTTTGATACTTTTGGTAACAGCAGTTACAATCAGGTATAAAAGAATAATAGCAATGATAAGGCATATTCCGGCAATGACCATGGTATGTGTCCGCATATCATTGATGTGTGATACAATACCGCTGGCATCATAATCACTGCCTAGAATAGCAACTACTTCACCTGCTGCATTTTTAATGGGTACATAGGCGCTGATTAAATCGCCAAATTCTGTATGATCGATATAATCCTGCACATAAGGTTGTCCATTGAATACATCTGCTAGTTCTTTATAGGATACTTCAAATGTGTCGCCAATGGCACATTGGTCAGTTGTTTCATCTGTATCAATGCCGTAATAAACGGTACTTCCATCCGTTGACAATGTATATAAAAATGCAACACCGCAAGTTCCTTTGATATCTCTCAATGCTTGTATATTTTGAGTATATGCATCAGAGGATTCATCCCCTGGTACTAATGTGGCAATTGTATCACCATCCACCATACTTGCTGCAATTTCGGCGGCAATTTGTGCTTGTTCTACACCCATGGAAACCATAGTGGCTTCTGAACTGGAGATGATATATCCACTGATGGCGGCAACAAGTGCAATGATCATGCATGTTGTTGAGAGTAGCACCTTCATGCGGATACTGAGTAATCTTGATTTTTGTTTCATAATATTTTCCCTTCCCCCTAAAGAAATATTTGTATATCTATAGAAGTATTATAGCACTTAATGAAAAAAAATGTGGGGAAGAAAATGTATAATTTCTCAATATTAATAAAATATTAATAAAAAGAGCGACAATTTGTGAGAGTAATACTGTAATAGAGAATAAAAATTTTCCAGTTGTAATCTATATAGATTATGCGTATAATAAAAGTAACCCGAGGTACCGAATGGTTCCTGATATTTTGAACCTACAGTTACTTTAAACGGGATTCCTATATTGCCAAGTGGATGTCAGGCCTCCGTTTGCAGTGGAAGGCAGAAGCTTTGGTTGCGGTTACCCACCTAGCAGAATGCTAGGAGTCAAAATTCAGGAGCGGTATTTAGGGGACCAAACGACGATATGCATGCATATCGTCTTATTGGATAACAAATGAAGAGCAGCCAGAATTGGCTGCTCTTCATTTTGTTTATTGGACAAAAAATGTTTGAAGCAGAGATTGGATAAAAATATAGTTTTAAAGGATGAAGATTGGATGAGCCATCAAAAAAGAAAAGTCAGTGGTGCATTTTGGAGAAAAGTAATTATTTGTTTGATAGGGATTGCAATTCTTTTTTATATTTCCGGAACCTATAGAAATTATAAGATCAGAGAAGGAAAATCGCCCTATTTAACAGTAAAAGAATTACTTCCTCAGTTAAACGCTTTTCAAGATATAACGGGTGGACAGATATATGAAGAGATTGTAAATGATAAAGAACTGATGGATCAGGAGTATATTACGGTTGGAACGGTTAAAAAGATTCTTCATTCATTTCCAGACGTGGATGTTTCGGTATTGGAGGAATACCAAAAAGATTCCTGGTACATTGGGCTAAGTGATTGGAATATGATATTACTTAGGATTGTTGAGCAGTATGGGGGAGAGAGACTTTTTACAACAGAACTTACACTTATAGGGGATGAAACGAATATTACGGATGTTATGGGCAACTCAATTGGAGAAAAACAGGTTTTAACGAATAGAGGTGTTATGACAGCGGTTTATTGGAATACAGATGCTTATTTATACAGCCGTGTCCATAGTATCTGCTATGCAGATCAGATTTTGTCCATTATTGAGTATTCAGACAAAGCAGGAAAGCTTTCTAATGTGTATTTAGCAGATGTTTCAGAAGGAAATGTACATTTGTTTACGGATCATTACCATATGAGATATCCACTTTCTGAAGGTGGTTTGAATGACGGTCATGGGAATATTGTAATCCGCAATGGAAAAAAATTAGCGTCTGGCATGATTGTGGATATAGAATTTAATCAAGGCAGTATTTTAACAGATGCAAAAGAAACAGAATATGTCCATGGGAAATTGCTTCAAGTATCGGATTCGGGAATCGAGATAGAGGGATATGGTGTTTTTGCGCCTTCAGAAAATATGAAGGTATACCGTTTATATGGAGAACTGGATTCCATGGAGAAAACGGATCTGCGTATTGGCTATTCTTTTACAGATTTTGTGTTAGAAGATGGAAAAGTGGCAGCCTGTTTGATGATAAAGGAAGAAGACATGGAGTACATCCGTGTATTGCTGAAAAATACGGATTATGCTGGAATCTATCATGACAATTTTGGCGCAGTCTGCGATCAGGATTATGAGGTGATTTATTATGAAAATGGAGTGGAAACTATAAGGGAAGAAAAAAAGGCTGGAGGAACTGTTACAATACAAGCAGATGAAATGAATACGGGAACTAAGCGTATTAAACTGCTTCCAAAAGTATTATCAGCAAAGACCACAGTGGAAAGCATTGGCCGTAATCAGGGAACACCCGTCTATAAGGGAACTCTTGAGATTACAGGTACAGAGGAAGGTCTTATTTTGGTAAATGAAGTGTTATTGGAGGATTATTTGTGTACAGTGGTGCCCAGTGAAATGCCGTCTTCTTATCCCAGGGAAGCATTAATGGCACAAGCTGTTTCTGCCAGAACTTACGCATATGGCAAAATGCTTAAAACGGGACTTCCGGACTTGGGTGCACATGTGGATGACAGCGCTGGATTTCAGGTGTATAACAATATTATGGAGCAGCCTGCTGCAACGGAAGCAGTAAAAGCAACTCATAATATTGTGGCAGTATATAATGGAGAACCTATAGGAACGTATTACTATTCGACCTCTTGTGGTGTTGGCACTGATACTGGTATTTGGCATAGTGGAGGAGAGGTGCCGCCGTATTTACAAGCTGTTATGATTGGTAATACAACAACAGGGAGTGGTGCGGAAGGTGAAAATACAGATTTGTCTGTAACGCCGGAGACATTAGCGGATGAGACTGTTTTCAGGGAGTGGATACAGAAAAAGAATGAATCTCATTTTGAAGCAGATGAGGGCTGGTATCGCTGGACGTATACCGTGGATGAATTTGATGCGGATTATATGTGTTCCGTTTTACAGAAGCGATATGAAATCAATCCAAATCTGATTTTAACTGAAAATGAAGATGGAGAATATGTAAGTCAGCCAATTGATGAGATTGGAAGTATTGAAAATATAGAAGTAATAAAACGTCTGTCCGGTGGTGTGGCGGATGAATTATTGATTACCGGAAGTGAAAAGGTAGTTAAGGTCATATCAGAATTAAATATCCGTTATGTGCTTGCGGATGGAAAAACAAAGGTACTTCGCCAAAGTGGTGATGAAGCAGATGCCGTATCTTCTATTCCAAGTGCGTATATGGTGATCGATACGATAGAAGAAGAGGATAAAGTTACCGGCTACCAGATTACAGGAGGCGGTTTTGGTCATGGTGTTGGCATGAGCCAAAACGCAGCTAAGAATATGGCACAAAAAGGAATGACTTGTGGAGAAATCATACAGTTTTTTTATCCGGGAACGGAACTAAAAACATTAGAGTTTGGAGAGTGAGTATGAAAAAGATTTACTTGATTTTCAGAGATTTTGCCAGACAATTGACAAGGGATAATATTAATGCATTTGCATCTAGTACAGCATTTTTCTTTTTTTTATCCCTAGTGCCAACACTCATTATCATGTGTTCACTGATTCCTTATACACCTTTAACAGAGGGGGATTTGATTGCTGCTGTTACGGGTGTAGTACCGGAATTTATTGAGACGGTGACAGTATCTTTAATTAAACAAATCTATGAGCGGTCATCTACTACTTTGTCCATTGCCATTGTGGTATTGATTTGGTCCTCGGGTAAAGGGATGTTAGCGTTGATGAGAGGATTGAATGTAGTGAATGGTGTGACAGAAAACCGTGGGTATATTTTCCTGCGGTTGGAAGCCTCCTTTTATATGGTAATTACAGTGGCAGCTGTTATGGTATCCTTGGCATTATCTGTATTTGGAAATATAATTGTGGATACTCTTATAAAAATGGTTCCGCATATTGGAGACTTGATTTTTTTTCTTATGAAGTTTCGGTTTGTATTTGTATGGCTGTTGCTTACTGTAGTATTTACGCTTACTTATACATATGTACCGAATAAAAAACTTAAGATGAAGTATCAAATTCCGGGAGCAGTTTTTTCAGCAATAGGATGGAACTTGTTTTCATATGTGTTTGCTATATATGTAGAAAGTTTTAATGGCATGAGTATCTATGGAAGTTTGAGCACCATTGTGATTATGATGTTCTGGCTTTACTGTTGTTTATATATTTTGTTGATTGGGGCAAATCTAAATCGTTATTTCAGGCCTATCATACAAGTATTCTTACGTGAAAAGAAATAGTAAATAAACAACTGCCGGTACAGGAAGTATCGGCAGTTGTTTATTGGCAGTTTAATGTGGAGTCTTTCTTTTAAAAATGCAAACGTTTACGAACGGCTTCACGCAACCGTTTTTTGGATAAAACAGTGATTAAAATTATGGATACTACTGCACAAGGTGCCAATACAATGGCAGACCATACAATATGGAGCGGCAGACCTCTAAAATGACAAATTAATAATTCAATTCCGATACAAAGAAGAGGAATTAAAATATAGATATAAAGTGCAACGGCAAGGATGGAAGCAGATACCTTCCGGATTAAAAAGGTAAGGATTAAAATCAGTGCCGTTATCATGGCAGTAATTGGTAAGGCAATCTCTGTCAGCCATAGGTTGCTGCTTGTCATAAACGAAATCATATACAAATAACCGGCCATGGCAAATCCATCCATAACAATAAAGGCATAGACCGGGAGTTCCTTAAACAGGATAATTGGGAAAAAGACTACCCAGAAAAATGCACAGAGCCCAATGATGGGGATGGACCACAGGTTTTGATTAAATACCAAATAGTTAAGCAGGGCACAACAGATAGCAGTAGTGGCAAATGCAACGGTAAGTAAAATGGCACCGTCTTTTGATTTTACTTTTTCGGTTTCGCCACGCTCCACGGGAAAAGGTGGAATCATGCCTGCCTTCTTTAATTCTGCTGGATTGATGATGGGGGTATTGCAAAGAGGACATTTATCCAATGTTTCTTCTAATTTAACCCCACAGTTTACACAATAGGACATAGGACTACCTTTCTGATGAGAAACCGGATTGTTTATGACCGGTTAGATTCTATGGTAACGGCAATGCCGTCTTCTACTAATTTACGGAAGAAATAACGCTCTACATCGGATTCTACGATACAACTGGCAAAGTTGATGGTAAGCGTATCCTTGAAACTGATAATTGCACAATTGGTACGGGAAGAATATGGAACACCCATGTAGATATCATATCGTTCCACATAGGGCATCATATCATCCGGTAGTTTTAATTTCCCCATATTGGTCAGACCCGCAGAAGAATTTTTATCCTGTACATTGGAATAAAAAGTGCGGACTACATAATCCTTAATAAATAAAGGAGAAATACGGGCAATGGGATGCCGTTGGGCTGCCGCATTGGTATTGATTTCGCCCATCAAAAATTTTTCTTCAATATAAAGATTCATATAATGATGTACATGTCGTACGATTTCTTCAAATGAATAATCCCCCAGTCTTGGATCGATGGAAGGGTAGATCATGGTAATAAAATTACGCAGCGTCTTTGATGGAAAAAACTGCCGCAGGTTAATTGGCATGGCAATTTTTACGGGACGCAGTTTGATATGGAAAGCGTTCTTTTGCTTTTGCAATAATGCATACAATAAAACCGCGTTCAGGTATTCGGTAACCGTAGCATGATAGCGTGCGGCTGTTTCTTTTACCTGTGTTACAGAAGCCACTCCATTGATTACATTTAGAGTATGAAATTCTTCTTTGGTACCACGTACCAAAAATGCTTTTTCTGTATTACGTGGTGGTTTGAATTTCATATCGGAATAGCGCATATAAGCATCTTCTAATTCTTCAGGGTCTGGTTTTTCAAAAATATCCAAAACCGAGTAGCCATTGGAAAAGTGATAACCTTTTAAGCGCAGATAGGTAGCTGTAACGGTATTGAGAAGACACATGCCTCCATTGCCGTCTCCTAAGCTATGGTGGGCTTCTAAGGAAATCCTGTTTTCATAATAATAAAAGCGAATCAAGTATCGGTTGTTGCCATGAAAATGAATTGGCATACAGAAGTTACGGATGTCTTTTTGTACAAATGGTCCCGGACGATTATTGGTTTCTAAATAACGCCAAAAAAGACCTTTTCGCATGGACACTTTGTAAGTGGGAAAGCGTTTTAAGGAAAGGTCAATTGCCTGCTGCAGAATATTGGGATCGATTTTTTCTGTTAAAGAAACCGATAAACGATATACAGAAGAGAAATCTTTACGCTGCAGCGTGGGATATACAATTGCGGATAAATCAAGCTTATACCAGTTTACTGGCTGGCTTGTTGGTTTATTTTTTCTCTTTTTCATAGCCTTTTTAGTTTAACATATTTTCCATTTGCGGTAAAGAATCAGCTGACTGCGTAAAAAGAATCTAAAGGCAGAAAAATGTGAAAGAATTTTTTGCGAATTTTAGAAAAAAAAAGGATTTTAAAAGGGAATGCCGAATATTAAAAACAGAGTCATAAATAGTTTGTTTCAAAACTTATTCAGAGGTGGATCATGACTATACGGGAAATGTTAGAAAAATGGGAAGAAGTACATCTGAGTCCATATGCAACCCTTAGTATGCATTCAAAAGGAAGACTCAGAGAAGAAGAAGAATGTGATATCCGTCCGGTATTTCAAAGAGACCGTGACAGGATTTTACATAGTAAATCATTCCGAAGATTAAAGGATAAGACACAGGTGTTTTTAACACCGGAAGGGGATCATTACCGTACCCGTCTTACACATACATTGGAAGTGTCTCAGAATGCCCGCACGATTGCGAAAGCATTACAGTTAAATGAGGAACTGGTTGAGGCGATAGCCCTTGGACACGATTTGGGTCATACACCGTTTGGGCATGCGGGTGAGCGTGCACTTAACGATATCTGTCCGTTAGGTTTTGAGCATAGCAGGCAGAGTCTGCGCACAGTGGATGTGCTGGAAAAAGGCGGAGTAGGACTGAATCTGACTCATGAAGTGCGCGATGGTATCCTGAATCACCAGACCAGTGGAGAGCCTTCTACATTGGAAGGAAAAATTGTACGTTTATCCGATAAGATTGCATACATTCATCACGATATGGATGATGCTCTTCGTGCCGGTATTTTAAAAGAAGAGGATGTACCGTTGTCTATCAGAAGTGTGATTGGTTCTACGACAGGTGAGCGTTTAGATCATTTTATTCATGACATTGTAACCATGAGCCTTGGCAAAAACGATATTTTAATGTCGGAGCCGGTAGAAAGAGCTATGAAGGACTTGCGCCGCTTCATGTTTGAACGCGTCTATACCAATCCGGAAGCCAAAAGCGAAGAAGGCAAGGCTGAAGTATTGATGAAGACCTTATATGACTACTATTTAACCCACTTTGATGTTCTACCGAGAGAATATCTAGTGATGGCAGACAACGGCGAAGCCAAAGAACGCGTAGTGTGTGATTACGTCGGCGCTATGACGGACCGTTTTGCCATCGCAAAGTATGAAGAACTATTTATTCCAAAATCATGGCATGGATGATTTGTTGGTTTTATGTATATGTAGGTTGGCAGACCGATGTGCAATACCAAAGCCTTTGAACATGCCGGTACTTAGTGAGGTTTTAGCGAACTTAGTACCGTTGCATGTGAAACGGAGCGCAAGCGTCTTTGGTATGCACATGGTCTGCCCTCTAGAAATAGATGAAAGGAAGGGACTATGTTTTACCCGGACGAACTGGTAGAAGAGGTTCGTTCCCAAAATGACATTGTGGATGTAATATCGGGCTATGTGCGTTTGCAAAAAAAAGGTGCAAGCTACTTTGGATTATGTCCGTTTCATAATGAAAAATCCCCGTCATTTTCTGTTTCACCGCAAAAACAGATGTATTACTGCTTTGGATGCGGTGCAGGTGGGAACGTTTTTACCTTTTTAATGAATTATGAAAATGATACTTTCCCGGAAGCAATCAAGACTCTGGCTGACAGAGCTGGAATTAATCTTCCGGAGATTGAGTATTCAGAAGAAATGAAAAAAGAAGCGGATAAAAAAGCCGTACTTTTGGAAATAAATAAAGAAGCTGCCAAATATTTTTACTATCAGCTGCGTGCAAAACAGGGGCAGGTAGGGCATCAATATCTGGCAAATCGCGAATTATCAGAGGAAACCATGAAGCATTGGGGCCTTGGATATTCCAATAAATTTGCGGATGATTTGGTCAAATATCTAAAGCAAAAGGGATATCGTGACGAGCAGATTATTCAGGCTGGACTAGCTACCAATGATGAACGCTATGGCACCCATGATAAATTTTGGAATCGTGTTATGTTTCCAATACAGGATGTGAACCACAGAGTAATCGGATTTGGCGGCAGAGTTATGGGAGAAGGGGAACCCAAATACTTAAACTCCCCGGAAACCATTATTTTTGATAAAAGTCGTAATTTGTATGGTTTGAATTTTGCAAGAAGCAGCAGGCGGGATCATATAATATTATGTGAAGGTTATATGGATGTTATTTCCATGCATCAGGCCGGTTTTACCCAGGCGGTGGCATCCCTTGGAACTGCGTTTACTTCGGGACAAGCGAATCTGCTTAGGCGTTTTACGGATACTGTTATTTTATCCTATGATAGTGATGGTGCTGGTACAAAAGCAGCGCTGCGTGCGATTGGTATTCTGCGTGAAAACGGTATGACAGGACGAGTGCTCAATTTAGAGCCCTATAAGGACCCGGATGAATTTATTAAAAATCTGGGAGCCGAAGCTTTTGAGGAACGAATTAAGCAGGCAGAGAATAGTTTCTTTTTTGAACTGCGTGTTTTAGAGCGGGATTATAATTTGCAGGATCCGCAGGAAAAAACAGATTTTCATAAGGCAATTGCTAAAAAATTAAGTGGTTTTTCAGAAGAAGTGGAGCGGGAAAATTACATCGAAGCGGTGGCAGAAAAATACCATATTGGCTTTGAATCCCTGCGTGTCATGGTAAATCAATATGGCAACCAGCAGGGGCTGTTAAAGCCCATTCCACGTCCAAAGTCCGGTATTCAGAAAAAAAATACCGCGCAGGATTCGATTATGCTTTCACAGGGTTTATTATTGACATGGCTAGTGGAAGATAGACAAGTATATCCGAAAATTAAAAAATATATATCCGTGGATGATTTTACAGAAGAACCTTATGGAAAGGTTGCTGGACATCTGCTTGCGGATTTGGAAAACGGAGTATGTGAACCGGCAGCAATTATTTCCTTGTTTTCGGATGAGGATGAGCAGCGAAAGGTTGCAGAGCTCTTTAATAGTAAACTGCCGCCTATGGAAACGCGTATGGAGCGTGAAAAGGCATTAAAGGATGTGCTCATAGCGGTAAAACGAAATAGTTATGAAGTCTTTACGAAGCGTCTTTCGCAGGATGTAAATGGCTTAAATAAAGTGATTGAAGGGAAAAAAGCATTGGAAGAACTGGCAAACGTGCATATTTCCTTAGAATCATGATAAAAATAAAAAATAGAATGCATGAATAAAGGACATGCAATACATGTGTAACATGTAGAGGAGGAAAATACATGATGGATGAAGCAGCACAGGCAAAATATGAAGAGAAAGTAAAAAGTATACTTGCTCTTGCAAAGAAAAAGAAAAATGTTTTGGAATATCAGGAAATTCAGGATCATTTTAAAGAATTGAATCTGGAAAGTGAGCAGTTTGCCCGCGTGGTGGAAACATTGGAACAGAGTGGTGTTGATGTGCTTCGAATTACCACGGAAGAAGACGATGAATTGATCGAGGATGAAGAGATTGTATTAACAGAGGAAGATGAGGTTGATGTGGAAAATATCGACCTTTCCGTTCCAGATGGTGTCAGCATTGAAGATCCTGTCAGAATGTATTTAAAAGAGATTGGTAAGGTAC
>CAZHGE010000083.1:0-11727 GCA_964531805.1 uncultured Lachnospiraceae bacterium | reverse complement strand
CAACTCAAAAGAATATTGCGGCAGGAAGAGAAGAAGAAGATGCCTTTTGGAATAATACAGGTAACCAGTGGCTGATTTTGAGTGAGCATTTATACAACAATGATTTTTATACGGGTATGTCGAACGAGGAAGTAAAGGAAATGGAGACCGTGCTGGCACGGATTACATCAGGCATGGATTTTCTAAGCCGGACACAGTTCGCGACAGGTATTGAATTTGTGGATTATTATGAGGGAACAAGGACTTTTATGACCTCAGGTGAAGCACTTATGGAATTAGAGTCTTCCACTAGTGCGCTCCGCATGTATGCGGATAAGTATATTTCTAGCGATAAAAGAGAACAGTTTGAAGACATGATTAATCTTTATCATGCACATAATTCGGAGATTATAGAAGGATATGTGAATCCGTATGAAAGTTTTAATAAAATGATTCACGATATCCATGCTGGTAAATATCCAAATTTGAGTGTTTTGAATGAAGGTTCTAATCAGGTAGTGGATGAGTATAAATACACGCTTTTGCTGGGGGGAATTTCTAAGACGCGGGAAGAAAAGGTACTATTTCAGAATGAATTGAGTACTATGTTTGAAATGATCAGGCAGAGCCAAAATGTGACTGCTGATGAGTGGGAAGGGCTAAAAGATAAGTATCTTAACTATGCAACGGATAATAGTCAGGATGAAAGTTTTAGAAATTATATGTGGAACAAGGCAGAAGCATCCATAAAGCACATTCAGAATTATTGGTCTGATTTACTGGCTTAAGAATGCTGCCTTAAATGATTAAAAAAACAATTACTGCAAATATATGAAAAGACCGGAGTTGTCAAAGTAATATAAGGATTATATAATATAAGTAATGAATTATTGCGTATGGTTGGGAGATAGTAATAAAAATTACTATTTTATAGAAAGGATGGATAGTCTATGGCAATAGCTGTAAAAGATGAAAAACAGCAGTTAGAGGTTCGTAATATGGTTTTGGCTGGTTTAGAACAGATTAAATCAGGAAACGTAAAAGATTTTAACATGGTGTGCGATAGATTAGAAAAAAAGTATAAGGATGCAGAAATTACATATGTTAGTAGACAGTAGAGAAAGATTGTATGAAACATTAGGTATCGCAATGTGAATAGTACGCAAAAAGGAATCCTTCACCTTCGGGTGGAGGATTTTTTTGCAGGGTCAAAATTTATCAAAAATCTGTACGATTTTTGCCAAAGATAGTCTCTGTATGAAAAAAGAATTTTACAGTAAAATAATGATTATGTGGGGGATTTATGACTGGGAATTTACCAGTGCATAAAAGAAGAGAGAAACCCTTGTGAGATTTATAATGAAAAAGATTTGGTAAAAAAGGAGGATTTTATGATTCAGTCTTTATTGTACCCAAGAGTAACAGCAACACGTCGTGTGATTTCCTTAGATGGTATGTGGAAATTCCAGTTTGATCCTAAGAGTGAGGGTGTGGATTCCCGTTGGAGTATGGGACTTCCGGAACCTGTTTCTATGCCTGTTCCGGCAAGTTTCTGCGATATTTTTACAGATAAGGACAGCCGAGAATATACAGGTGACTTTTGGTATGAAACAGATTTCTTTGTTCCGGGTGAATGGAAGGGCAATGAGATTGTGATTCGTTTTGGTTCTGCGACACATACTGCCAAAGTATTTGTAAATGGAATCGAAGTGGGAATCCATGTAGGTGGATTTTTACCATTTAATGTATACATCAATGATGCAATTAAATACAACGAATATAACAAACTTTCTGTGCTGGTAAATAACGAGTTGAGCGAGACCATGATTCCTTGTGGTAAGACAGCAACTTTGTCCAATGGAAAAAAGATCAGCCAGCCATATTTTGATTTTTACAATTATGCAGGTTTGCAGCGTCCGGTGAAACTTTTGATGCTTCCAAAAGAAAGCATTACGGATTTTGCAGTAAATCATCGTATTGTTGGAAGTGATGCAGAAGTGGACTGTGTTGTGGAGACAAATGGTGATCATGATGTCGTGATTGAAGTGTTTGATGAAGCAGGCGAAAAAGTAGCAGAAGGCAGCGGCAAGAACACAACTATCGTAGTAAAAGACGCGAAACTGTGGAATGTGCATGCTTCATACCTTTACAAATTTGTAGTAAAGATTGTGGATGGCGATACAGTATTGGATGAATATTATGACACCATTGGTATTCGTACTTTTGAGGTAAAAGACGGACACTTCTTATTAAATGGTAAGCCTGTATATCTGAAGGGCTTTGGTAAGCACGAAGATGCTGACTTAAGAGGCCGTGGTCTTGATATGGTTACTGTTAAACGTGATTTCGAACTTATGAAATGGATTGGTTCCAACTGTTTCCGTACAAGTCATTATCCATATGCGGAAGAAGTGTATTACATGGCAGACGAAGAAGGTTTCTTAATCATCGATGAGACGCCGGCTGTTGGTTTGATGGAAAGTACTATGAACTTTATCGCAGCTAACCAGGGAACCGGTAGAAAGCTTACCTTTTTTGAAAAAGAAACAACACCAATCTTACTTGACCATCATAGAGAAGTGTTAAAAGATATGATCAAGAGAGATAAAAACCATGCGTCCGTTGTGGCATGGAGCATTTTAAATGAGCCGGAAACCAACCATGAAAGTGCAACACCATATTTTGAGAATCTGTTTGATTATGCACATGAACTGGATATCCAGAAACGTCCACGTACTTTTGCAGTGGTTATGATGAGTTTACCTCATACATGTAAATGCTGGCAGGTAAGTGATTTTGTCAGCTTAAACCGTTATTATGGCTGGTATGCAATGGGCGGTTACAGTATGGTAGATGCAGAAGCTGCATTCCGTCAGGAAATGGATGGCTGGGCAGCAATCCGCGGTGATCGTCCATTCATCTTTACTGAATATGGCGCAGATACTATGTATTCAGAGCACAAATTACCAAGTGTAATGTGGAGTCAGGAATATCAGAATGAATACCTGGATATGAACCACAGAGTATTTGACAGCTATGACTGGGTTCAGGGCGAACTCGTATGGAATTTTGCAGACTTCCAGACAACCGAAGGTATCATGCGTGCCAACGGTAACAAGAAGGGCATCTTCACCCGTCAGCGTCAGCCAAAAGACGCGGCATTCCACTTCAAGGCGCGTTGGGAAAGCCTGCCCGTGGATTATAAGGGAGAATAATATGTCACTTGCCAGTTTTATGATGCGTAGAGGTTGTAAGAAAAGCGATGCTAAAAGAGATGCTGGACTTATGACTCCAGCAGGCATCGTTCGATATGATAATATTTCTTATGGTCCTCATAAAATGAATGTACTGGACGTGTACCGTCCGAAAGATAAAGAGGGACAGACTTTGCCAGTGATTGTCAGCGTGCACGGCGGCGGTTGGGTATATGGGGATAAGGATTTATACCAGCATTATTGTATGAGCCTTGCGCTGAGAGGATTTGTAGTGGTGAATTTTACGTACCGCCTTTCGCCGGAGTATAAATTTCCAAGTCATTTGGAAGATACCGTAAATGCGTTTAGCTGGGTACTTGAAAATGCGGAGCGCTATGGAATGGATCAGGACCATATATTTGCAGTGGGTGATTCGGCTGGCGGACATATCCTTAGTTTATTTTGTGTTTTGTGTACCAATCCAGAGTATGCGGCAAAGTATGATTTTCAGGTACCACAGGGATTTGTACCAAAAGCAGCGGCATTAAACTGTGGCGTGTATGATTTGGATTTAGCAGTTCAAGGTGCTTCTAATACGAAAGCACTTATGAAGGACATTTTGCCAAATAGAGGAACAAAAGAAGAATTTTACTTTGTCAGTCCCATAAATCATGTGACGGAAAAATTTCCGCCATGCTTTATCATGACCGCAAACGAGGATTTTCTGCGAACACAGCCTGAGCCTTTGATGAAAAAATTAAATCAGCTGGGCGTACCATATAAGTACAAAATGTATGGGGATGAAAAGAATGTACTTGGTCATGTGTTTCATCTGAATATGCGCAATGATATCGGAAAACAATGTAATGATGAACAATGTGAGTGGTTTAGAGGGTTTATGTAAAAATTGTCATGGGGTAACAAAAGATGAAATTTACATGGAGAATATTTGAAGAAGAGTTCGAAGAGATATTTGGAAAAGAGGAAGATGGTTTTGAAGGAGAAGGTAATGAAGAACTTTCGTGGGACAAAATAAGGGAGCAGAATTTAGATTTTGAAGGTGTGGGAAGTACACAAGAGCATGCACTTAGTGATTATTTGGTGGATGCGTATTATGTGCATGAGTATGCCGGTGTGGTAGAAAACTTTAGTAACAATGCAGAACGTCAAGAAGAATATATATCCAGATTGGATCGATTATGCAATGGTGTAAATTCATTAATTTGGGGAACAAAAGGATATATAGACTATTCCAGACAATTAGTGAATCATTTTGGGGAAATAAATGACAGGGATATAGCGTTAGAGCGAAACATCTCGGGGTATCTGGATTCGCTGTATATAAATGTGCGGGAATTCTATAGTGAGAGGATTGTAGAAAGAGAAGAAGAAAAAGAAGTATATCTGCGTAATATTACAGAATTGATGGAAACTGCTCCGAAGTATGAGAATGCGCTGGAACATATTTATAAAATAGAACAGGCTTATCAAGACTTTAGAGAATCATCATATAGGATTCTCTACAAGATGAATCCATATAAAAATAGGCTGTTTGCATTAATCAGCCGTTTGCCGGAGAAGTTGGGAAATATCTATTTGCTTAGAAAACAATATTATGTAATGAATAGGAATGGATATAGGATTAGATGGAATGCATCGAGGGAGAGAGTATTTTTAGCTTCGATGATTATTAGTTCCGTACATTTTGAAGAATATGCTTTGAGAATAATTACTTTAGTTCAAAGAACGGCAGAGAAGTATGTGTATATTGTATGTAAAGAAAACTATATTTACAATGATTCGGATTTTTTTGCACAGGTAGGAAGTTTAGAACAACAGATTGTAAGAATAGATGGATTTAAAACAAAATATGTACGTAAGAATGGCTGTTTTGCACTTATGCATATTTATAATCTGGGTAAAAGTATGACAGAAAAATTGATTGCGTTTAGTGGTCAGCAAGATTGTGATGATATATGTATAAGAAACTATTTTGAACTAAATGAGGATCAGTGTAGAAATTTAGTAAAGGCAATAGAAAAATTAATACACCTTAAGTTTTCGGATTATATTTGGGCAAGAACAACGCAGGATGTAAAATATTATGAGCAGAGTATGAGCGGAATAGTAACAGAAAGTATTCAACAACATATGGTAAGAGTTCCGTATATTATGTCAGGGAGCATAGATAATATTAGGGAAAAATTTTCTTGTTGCGAACGAAAAATGTTAGAAGAAATTAAAATGGGAAGTACCATTGCATTTCCAGTAGATAGTTATTCTTTATTTACACGTCACCCAAATTGCGATAAATGTAAATTAGCATTGGATGAATTTGAAAGAATGAATACCATAGCAAGTGGTAGTAATAGAAGATATTTCTCATTGGAGTATTAATTTATGATCTTACACACAGGACTTAGAACGGACATTCCAGCATTTTATAGTGAATGGTTTGTAAATCGACTGCGGGCGGGACATGTACTCGTCCGCAATCCTTATAATCCGATACAGGTTACCAAATATCAGATTACGCCCAGCGTGGTAGATATGATTTCTTTTTGTACCAAAAATCCAGCGCCCATGCTGCCGCATATGGATATGCTAAAAGAATACGGGCAGTATTGGTACGTGACCATTACATCTTATGGAAGAGAAATTGAGCCCCGTGTGCCGCCAAAAGAAAAAGTAATGGAAGACTTTATACAGTTATCGCGTGTAGTGGGAAAACAGTCTGTTGGCTGGCGCTATGATCCGATATTTTTGTCAGATGTGTATACGGTGGAAAAACATCTTGCGGATTTTGAAGAAATGGCAAAAACCTTGTCCGGGTACACAGAGACCTGTGTGATTAGTTTTATTGATCTGTATCAGAAAGTACTCCGCAATTTTTCGGAAGTAAAAGCCGTACCCAAAGAGGATAGATTACGATTGGGAAAAGAATTTGCGCGTATTGGAGCACAGTATGGCATGACTGTGAAAACTTGTGCTGAAGGCCGCGAACTGGAGCCCTACGGCGTGGACTGTGATGGCTGTATGACGGCAGAGTTGTTTGAACATGCCATTGGTTGTGGGCTGAATGTTCCAAAGGCGAAAGAAAAAGGCGCGCGGGCTGAATGTGCCTGTCTGCTTGGAAGTGACATTGGCGCCTACAACACCTGTGGACATTTGTGCAGATACTGCTATGCGAATTATGACGCGGAGACGGTTGTGGGGAATATGAAACGGCATGATCCGAAATCACCTCTGTTGATCGGGGAATTACATGAGGAAGATGTGGTGCACGAAGCCAAGCAGGAAAACTGGCGGGATGGACAGATGAGACTGGAGTTATAGGATGCTGTAAAAGTGGATTGGGAATCTGCTTTTGCGGCATCTTTTTTATTTGATTGGAAAATCCTATCAAATAAAAAATGTTCCGCGAGGATGTGCACTCTTTATTTTTAATCAGAATTAAAGGTAATGAGAATAAGGTTTGGATATTAAATTAGTTGAATACTATCAATTGATAGTGTATAATACGAGGGAAGAAACACTATCAATTGATAGTGATATAAGAAGGAGGGTGAGGGAAATAGAATTCAGCATTAAATCAGAGAGGAAAGATGTGGAAAATTTTCTTAGGAAATTAAAGAATATACTACAGGATGAAAATTTCGACTTACAAAATGATTTTTTGCTTATAAAATCAAAAAAAGAGGAAATGCAATACTCAACCAGATATACTCTGGTGAATCTTGGGTATGATAATGCTGATGTTGTGGAATGCTTAAAAGGACTAATGATAAAAGATTATTCAGAGACACTGATAGATAAAGATGATGACCATCCACCACTATTATTTGTATTTGGAAAAGCTATTAATAATAAACTGATCTATATAAAATTAAAGATTAAAAGTGGGGAGACCAAAAAGGTTTTATGTGTATCATTTCATTATGCAAAATGGAAAATGGAGTTTCCGTATACGTAAGAAATATGGAAAGGGGTGCGGAACATGCAAGAGAACACTTTAATTAGAAAAATACATATGGAGTGTCCATTATGTGATAAGACTCATGATGTGGAAGAAAGAAGTCGTAAGACTACATTGCTAATTAAAGAAGATGAAGTGGAATATGAAGAAACATATTACTTCTGCTGTAATAGTGGGGAAGACGAAAATGAGTTTGAAACAGGCAAAATGAGCAATGCGAATCTATTGAATGCAAGAAATGCATATAGGAGAAAGCATGATTTATTAACATCGGATGAAATTGTAGGAATACGCGAGCAGTATGGATTATCGCAGGTAGAATTTGCAAAACTTTTAGGCTGGGGAGAAGCTACCGTCTCAAGATATGAAAGTAAGGCAATACAGGATGAAGCCTATGATAATATGATGAGAATTGTAAAGGATAATCCTTTTATTACAATGGAATTTCTGGATAAAAATGCACAGAAATTTTCATTACAAAGACGCAAACAGATATTTGAGAAGATAGTAGAAAAATTAGATTCGCATGGAAAGGAATATTTGTCAAGGCAGCAGTTAGAAAGTGAGTATGTTCTTTATGGTGAACCTTCGGATTTAAATGGATATACGCTACTGAATATTGATAAAATTGAAAGCATAGTTTCTTATTTTGCAGAGAAAGTATCTAATTTATATAAAGTAAAGTTAATGAAAATGATTTGGTATGCGGATGCCTTATTTTTTAGAAAGTATGGAAAAGCATTGACGGGATTGGTTTATCGTCATGACAAAATGGGAGCATTACCAATTGGTCATAACCGATTGATTAATCTTGAAAATGTCAATATGCAGGAAGAAGAAGGGTATGATGGTACTGTATATCATTTTTTTACAAACAAAAACTTAGATGCTTCATATTTGAGTGAAGAAGAACGAAATATATTAGATCAGATTATTGATCAATTTAGGAATTATAGTTCGCAAGAAATCGTGATATATATGCACGAGGAAAAAGCATATACAGAGACTAGTCCAGGAGAAATAATCCCTTTTAGTTTAGCAAAGGCAATTAGAAAATTTTAAAAGTAAATAATAGAAAGCGGATGCGAAAAGACAAGAGCGATCTTGTCTTTTTTCTTTTCATTTCACTAGCATTTGGTGATAGGTGCTCTTATTTTGCGCTTAAAACCGGAACGATAGGTAAGACTTAAACGGAACAATAGCGCCATAGCGAAATTTGTCGAAAGATGTCACAATAAAGAGAGTGGAAAATGTGAAAAAATAAAAGTGCTGAAAGGGAAATTATGTTAGAAAAATATGTATTACTGGACCTTGAAAACCCAAATACCAGGGGAAACTCTATTTGTGCCATCGCGGTTGTTTTGATGGAAAATGATGAGGTCGTGGAGAAAAAATATACACTCATTAACCCAGAGGATCGTTTTGACCCCATTAATGCAAGAATCACCGGAATTGATGCAAGTCAGGTGCAAAATGCTCCAACGTTAAAAGAATACTGGAGCGAGATTAAGGAACTGCTTAGTGGAAATGTGATCGTCAGTCATAACGTCACATATGATCTGACCGTATTATCCAGAGCTTTGCAGAGGTATGATTTAGAAGTGGAAAATTATCGATACAGCTGTACCTTGGAACTGAGTAAAAAATTTATAAAAGCAGATTCGTACAAACTAGAAAATTTGTCACAGAAGCTGGGCTATGAATACCATGCCCATAACGCTTTAGAGGATGCTCTGGCATGTGGACAATTGTTCCAGCACATAAAATCAAAAAATGCATTATCAGAATCCGAGGTACATACCTATTCTTTTACAGAAACCTTGATTGAAAAAGTAGACGAGCGTTTGATTTCAAACCTGCAATGCTTGTCCGGTCTGATTCAGGGAATTCTTTCTGACGGTGAGGTAAACAAGGCGGAAATGAAACGTCTGAAAAAATGGATGGAAGACAATATGATTTACAAACGTTATTCCATGTTTGCCAAAATAATCGATACCCTGACGGTCGTATTAGAGGATGATGTGATAGACCAGTACGACCAGTTGAAACTTCGTTCGCTGATTACAAAATATTCGGCTTCCAAAATCTATAGTGAAACAACGCTGGGAATCCAGGTTTTGCGTGGAATTATAGAAGGCATCTCGTGTGATAATGATATCCATGAATTAGAAATCGTAAAATTAAAAGGCTGGCTGGCAGACCACGATTATCTGACGGGTGTCTACCCTTATGACAAACTGGTAAAAACGGTTCACGACGTAATCGATGATGAAAAATTAGAACCGGCAGAAAAACAAACACTCTTAGAAATCTTTAAGGAAATCGTGGACCCGATGAGCGCCCACAATCATTTGGGAAATCCATTCCCATTAGAAAACAAAACCTTTTGTCTTACTGGCGAATTTAAACTCGCTCCACGCGCCACTATTTCAAAGAAATTAACGGAAAAAGGTGCCATTGAAAAAAACAACGTCTCCGCCAAACTGGATTATTTATTCGTTGGCGGAATGGGAAGTGACGCTTGGAAGTTCGGAAATTTTGGTGGGAAAATTGCGAGAGCCATGGAACTGCAGGAGAAAGGCAGTAAGGTGTTGATTGTGGCTGAGGAAGAGTTGGAAGGAGTTGTGGGGTAATGCATAAAAGCACGCTAATTAATCTAGTTAATAATGTAGAATGTTTTTTGGGGGATATACTACATAAGTATTTTAATCTTTTTAAAGGTGAAATTGTCGGCAAGTTAATTGATGTAAGGGATAAAATATACACAATTAATGAACTAGAAGAATTTGGTAACATGGAAGAAGCAAAAAACTTTATAATTGACCCCAAAATTGAAAACTAGATTAGAGCTAGTTTTAGAGAAGGGTTTTATAAAAAAGATTAAATTTATAAGGGTAATTTGAGTTAACTAAAGAAGAAGTAATGGAGGAACTAGTTATGTCAGAATTGTTGGGAATTATTGCACCATTAAGAAAATTTTTAAGTAATGATGAACAGGAAATTAATATTGAGAATTTTTCACTAATATTAAAGTCAAATAGAAAATATATAATACCTGATTTTCAGAGGGAAATTCGATGGACGATTGATAACGTTGATCTTTTATTAGACGATATTTTTCATAATCAAAGATATTTAGGGAATATAATAATGACAAAAAAGCCTAATAATGATATTTATATGCTTATCGATGGTCAGCAAAGAATAACTACATTAATTATGATCTTATATGCAATTATTCAATTACATGACGGAACAATAGAAACAATTGAACCATGTGAACTTCATATTGAAAGCTTTAAAGGGTATAATGATCTTTTAAAGTCTTATTTTGCAGAAGAAACTTGTAGGGCAGTTGTTAAAACAGATAAGTTACATCAAATGGAAAAGTATCGTGAACTATGGGAATTTATCAAACAGCATGAAGTAATTGCGAACAAGGATAACGCCAAGAAATTATTGGAGAATCTTCGTAAGAGTGAAATAAATATATTATTAAATCAATCAGATGATGTAAGTGATGGAATAAGATATTTCATTGATGTTAATTTAAAAAGTAAACAATTAGACGTTGAAGATATTTTTAAAAGTTATTTGTTTAGGAATGATCCTAGACAAGACATAAGGGATGCATGGTATCTTTTTAAAACAAAGATGGCAATAGTAAAAGATAGTAGTATGGAGTATCCTTTATTAGATGTACTTAATCATTTTATATATTGTGATTTGTATAAGAATCCGCGTTTTAAAGGATTAGACTTTGGAGAAGATTTTTTATTACGAAAAAAATTTAGGAAACAGGAAGAGGGAGGAACAAATACTTATAGAGCTGGGACTCATTTAATTGAAGTTATAAATGACAATCAATACATGTTAAATGCGTTTAGAAAGATTAATGAAGTACTTGATATTATGTTGAATATCGTCAGAAGTACATCAACTACAACAGATTTTACTCGTCTGTTTACAGATAAATATGGAGAAATTGACTCTGTTGAACTTCGAATAATTCATAATATAATAGGAAAAGTCTTAAGGGATAAAGATAAGCTCCCTAAAGCATTGGTAATGAAATATATATTAACCGTGTTATTAGGCACTGTTGATAGTGAGAGAAAAGCATATCGAAAGATATATGGAGTGTATTTACTATCAATTTTTTTCTGGTTATTTGAAAATAGAAAGAGTAGAGATATCATATTAAATGTTTTAAAAGCTAGTGATGACAAATGGTATGATGAAGCGATAAAGCAAATTAAAAGTTATTTTTCGGCAGATCGAATTTCTGATGCGCGTTTAGTGGCAGCTAATAAGATGGCAGTAAATGAAAATGAAGAAAATTATAAATTTAGATGTAAATCCTTAGCAACAATATATAATTTTTTTGAGATTAGAAATGATAAAGTGCAAATTATATCCGGAAAAATGATGGATTTGCAAGAATATATTTTTAATGATAAAGAATATTCAATTGAGCATTTTGTTATATCGGAAAATCAAAGTGTTAATATTAATGATTTACATACATTTAAATATGAAGCAAAGTTTTATAAACAATATTCCAATAATTTATTTAAT
>CAZHGE010000082.1:0-11998 GCA_964531805.1 uncultured Lachnospiraceae bacterium | reverse complement strand
GGTTTAACCTCCGAACAAGCAAAAGATTACTTATTGAAAATTGTTGAAGATGAAGTGAAACATGAAACGGCTATCATGGTCAAGGAACTTGAAAGCCGTGCAAAGGAAGAAGCAGATAAGAAAGCTAAAGAATACGTAGTCAGCGCAATCCAAAGATGTGCTGCTGATCACGTTTCTGAGACAACTGTATCTGTTGTACAACTTCCAAATGATGAGATGAAAGGAAGAATCATCGGTAGAGAAGGTAGAAATATCAGAACTATCGAGACTCTTACCGGCGTAGATTTAATCATTGATGATACACCGGAAGCAGTTATTCTCTCCGCATTTGATCCAATCCGTCGAGAAGTAGCTCGAATTGCATTGGAGAAATTGATTGTAGATGGACGTATTCATCCAGCTAGAATCGAAGAAATGGTTGAGAAAGCGCAGAAGGAAGTCGAGACTATGATCAAAGAAGAAGGTGAGTCTGCTGTACTTGAAGTTGGTGTACACGGTATTCATCCAGAACTGATCCGCTTACTTGGCAAGATGAAATTTAGAACAAGTTATGGTCAGAACGCATTAAAACATTCTATCGAAGTAGCCCAGTTGTCTGGATTACTTGCATCAGAAATGGGACTTGATGTGCGTATGGCTAAGAGAGCTGGTTTACTCCATGATATTGGTAAATCTGTAAATCATGAAATGGAAGGCTCTCATATTCAGCTTGGTGTTGAATTATGTAAGAAATATAAAGAATCCCATTTAGTTATAAATGCGGTTGAATCCCATCATGGCGATGTGGAACCTACTTCCTTGATTGCCTGCATCGTACAGGCTGCTGATACTATTTCCGCAGCTAGACCAGGCGCAAGACGTGAGACACTGGAAGCATATACCAGCCGTCTTCGTCAGTTAGAAGAAATCACAAACAATTTCAAAGGTGTTGATAAGTCTTTTGCTATTCAGGCAGGACGTGAGATTCGTGTAATGGTAGTTCCAGAACAGATTAACGATGCTGACATGGTATTACTTGCTCGTGACATTTCTAAACAGATTGAAGCTGAATTAGAATATCCGGGACAGATTAAAGTAAACGTAATCCGTGAAAGCCGTGTAATTGATTATGCGAAATAAGTAAATGCAATGTAAAGAGTCTTGAAAACGAATGTTTTCAGGACTCTTTTTTTATAAAAACATATTGACAAAGCCTATCAATTTTGTAAAATATCAGTAATGCATGATTGTATACGATTATACGATAATGTATTTTGAGGAGATTATGAGATTAAATAAGGACGGGATTGATAATGAAAGCATACAAGAATCTTAGCAACGAAGAATTAAAGGCATTGTTAGCAGAATTAGAAAGTGCTTTTGAAGATGCAAAGGGAAAAGGCCTTAATTTGAACATGGCTAGAGGTAAGCCTTCTGTTGCGCAGCTTAATATGTGTACAGAAGTTGTTTCAGAGTTAAATAAAGTATCTGACTATATTACAGAGAGTGGCGTGGACTGCCGTAACTATGGTGAATTAACAGGTATTTATGAAGCTAAGAAATTAATGGGAGATCTGATGGGGGTTCCAGCAGAGCAGGTTATCGTATGTGGTAACTCTTCTTTGAATATTATGTATGATACGATTTCACGTTCCGTTGTATTTGGTGTAAATGGCAGTACACCTTGGTCAAAATTAGATAAAGTAAAATTCTTATGTCCGGTACCGGGATATGACCGTCATTTTGCAATTACAGAACTGTTTGGTATTGAGATGATCAATATTCCAATGACAGAAGCAGGTCCTGATATGGATTTAGTAAGACAGTATGTGGAAAACGATGAGGCAGTTAAGGGTATTTGGTGTGTTCCAAAATATTCTAACCCATCCGGTATCACATATTCGGATGAAACAGTACGTGCATTTGCAGCGTTAAAACCAGCAGCAAAAGATTTCCGTATTTATTGGGATAATGCGTATGTGGTTCATGATTTATATGATGATAGAAGAGATAAACTGGTAGAGATTCTTTCTGCTTGTAAAGAAGCGGGAAATGAAGATATGGTATACGAGTTTTCTTCTACATCCAAGATTACATTTGCAGGCGCAGGCATTGCAGCGGTAGCATCTTCGCCAGCAAACTTAAACTGGATGACAAAAACAATGACAATCCAGACAATTAGTTATGATAAGATTAACCAACTTCGTCATGTGCGTTTCTTTAATGGTAATGTGGAAGGCATTTATGAACGTATGAGCAAACTTGCTGAGTTTATGCGTCCTAAATTTGATGCAATCTTAAAGATGTTTGATGAAGAATTAGAAGGTTTGGAAATTGGTACATGGACTCGACCTAACGGTGGATATTTTATTTCTTTTGATGCTTTAGAAGGCTGTGCAAAGGAAATTGTTGTAAAATGTAAAGAAGCCGGTGTTACATTGACAGGAGCCGGAGCTACTTTCCCATATGGAAAAGATCCAAAAGATTCTAACATTCGTATCGCACCATCTTATCCGGAAATGGATGAGTTAATGGAAGCGTGCAAGATATTTATTCTCTGTGTGAAACTGGTAAGTGTAAAAAAATTATTGGCTGAATAATGATAAAAGGGCATAGCCGAATAGTTGGCTATGCCCTATAATATTATAAAATGAAGATAGGAAGGTAGTTAATATGGCAAAGGGATATGAACGTCTGAACCGTGAATTGGTTGCGAAGGGCGCGATCATTGATTATTATCAAGACACAATGCAGATACCGAATGGAACAACTGCAAAATGGGATTTTATCAAACATAAAGGGGCTGCGGCTTGTGTGGCAGTAAAAAAGAATGGGAATCTGGTTATGGTACGTCAGTATCGTAATGCTTTAGAAAGAGAAACCATTGAGATTCCAGCTGGAGGTATAAATCCTGGAGAGGATATGCGTTCTGCTGCACTTCGTGAGTTGGAAGAAGAAACAGGGTATAAAGCTGGTAAGTTTGAATTTTTACTTTCTATCCGTACCACTGTTGCATTCTGTAATGAATTAATTGATATCTATTTGGCAGAAGATTTGGAAGAAGGTAAACAGAATTTGGATGAAGATGAGTATTTGGAGATTGTGGAATATCCGCTTTCTGAATTGCTTGAGATGATCGAAAAGGGGATTATTCAGGATTCTAAGACCGTTTCTGCACTTTTAGCCTATAGCAGAAAACGTGGATTATAATGCAAATATTTAGAGCAGGCTTTGAGTGATTTTCAAGGCCTGTTTTTGTATGTATGATATCTGCAGGAAGATTTACATGGACAAGTTTTTCTTTTCCGCATTAGGACATATATTGAATAGAATACCTATTAGGAATGAATGGATGAAAGTAAAAAAGAAACTAACAGAGCATGAACTATTATTTGGTATCTGTTTTTTTGCAGGAATTGTGTGGATTACCCTGCTGGCTAGAGGGAAAACACCGGAAAATACATTGTTGAATCAAAGTTTGTCCGCATCTTTTTTAGAGCAGGGCTGGAACAGATCTGCTTTATTTTGGCAGTGTTTATACAGCAGAGGAATAATTATGTTGTTGTTAATCTTTTTGGCGTATACCCCTTTGCGAAAATTGACATTTCGGATTGTAACGGCATGGATAGGGCTTTCTTTTGGTATGTTGTTTAAATTATTCTTTTGCTGGTATGGAGTCAGTGGGATTGGTTTGCTTCTTGTTTCGATCCTGCCGCATTTCCTGTTTTATTGGATGGCATATGGACTTTTGTATTGGGAAATGGATCGTAGGAGATTTAAGACTGCAAAAAGTCCAATTGGTATTTTTATAGCAATTGGGGTTGTCATAATGGGAATTGTAATCGAAAGTTATGTAAATCCATTTTTGCTCAGAACCTATTTGAAATTATTTTTTTAAAGAGAATTACTACATCTAGTATTATTGAATTTGTAGCCTGCCGATATCTTGTGGAATTTAGAAAAATGCTGAAAAAACGGCATTTTTTGGGAAAATTATTCGTTGCTTTTCTTCAAAATTATGATTATAATGACACGTATACGACAAGAAATATGTCTTGTTGTGAAATATGGGGGAAGGTTTTTGACAATGCAAAAAGAGATTGATTCGTTTATTTCTTATTTACATAACGTAAAACAATCCTCAACCAATACACAGATGTCGTACCAGAGAGATTTGAAAAAATTTGCCGCTTTTTGTGAGGAAAGAGGAGTTGCCTCTGTTTCAAAATTAAGAGCACAGGACTTGGAAGCGTATGTAAATGTAATGGGAGAGGAGCAGTTTAAACCGGCTACGGTTTCCAGAAATATTGCATCGTTAAAGGCCTGGGTGCATTTTTTACAGGAAGAAGGCATTTTGAAGGAAGATATATCTTCTACTTTAAAAGTTCCTAAGATTGAAAAGAAAGTGCCGGAGATTATGACGATGAATGAAGTGGGAACGCTGTTGGATCAGCCATCCAGCGATAATCCCAAGGAGATTCGTGATAAGGCAATGCTGGAACTTCTTTATGCTACCGGTATTCGCGTGACAGAATTGATTTCCCTGAGTTTAGAAGATCTGAACTTACAGATGAATTATATTACATGCAAAGACGGAAGCAAGGAGCGTATGATTCCATTTGGACCAAAGGCACGTGCTGCATTGCTTCGATACATAGAATCCGCTAGAGAAAAAATGATTTTAGATTCAGAGAGCCATATCCTTTTTGTAAATTGTTCCGGGAAGGCCATGAGCAGACAGGGATTTTGGAAACTGATTAAGCATTATGCTAAAAAAGCAGGTATCACAGCGGATATCACACCACATACATTACGTCATTCTTTTGCAGCACATTTGGTTGAGAATGGTGCAGATCTTAAGAGTGTGCAGGAGATGTTAGGACATTCTGATATTTCGACTACACAGATTTATGCAAATATGAATCATAATCACTTACGTGAGGTATATAAAAGAGCCCATCCAAGAGGATAGGCTTTTTTTATTGGATAGTTTCCTATCCAATAAAAAAAGCCGTACGAGATGCGCACTCGCACGGCAATGTAATTGTTGCTTCGCAACCCGCGCGAGGCGCGAGATTTTTGCTTGCAAAAATCTTATCTTATAGCGTGTATAATATTCACATTATACTAATTCTGCAATTTCATATAATAATTTTTCTGTATCCGCAAATCCTAAGCATGGATCTGTAATGGATTTGCCATATACACCGTCACCAATTTTCTGGCAGCCTTCTTCAATGTAACTTTCAATCATGACACCTTTTACAAGGTTATGGATATCCGGATTTACACGTCTGCTGTGAATGACTTCTTTTGTAATACGGATCTGTTCTTTAAACTGTTTGTTAGAGTTGTTGTGGTTGGTATCAATGATACAAGCAGGATTTAACAGATCGCGTTCTGCATATAAGGCAAGAAGCGTCGTTAAGTCTTCGTAATGGTAGTTGGCAAGGCTTCTGCCGTATTTGTTTACGGAACCACGTAATATGGTGTGGGCCAGTGGGTTACCGGATGTTTTTACCTCATATCCACGGTAGGTAAAAGAATGACTGTGCTGTGCAGCATATACAGAGTTTAACATAACGGAGAAGTCACCACTGGTAGGATTCTTCATGCCGGCCGGAATATCAAACCCACTTACCGTTAAACGGTGCTGTTGATCTTCTACAGAACGGGCGCCGATGGCAACATAGGAAAGAATATCACTTACATATCCCCAGTTTTCAGGATAAAGCATTTCATCTGCACTAGTAAGACCGGAAACTTCCATAGCACGTACATGCATGGCACGCATAGCTAAAAGTCCCTGGCGGAAATCTTCTTTCTTTTCTGGATCGGGCTGATGTACGATTCCTTTATAGCCATCCCCGGTTGTACGAGGTTTATTGGTATAAATACGTGGAATCAATACAAGTCTGTCTTTGACTTTGTCATTTACCTTACTTAAACGTTCCACATAGTCACATACAGAATCTGCATTATCCGCAGAGCATGGTCCAACAATTACTAAGAAGCGGTCATCTTTTCCAGTAATGACATCACGAATCATAGCATCGCGTTCTTCTTTTAATTTTACGAGAGCTGCCGGAATAGGGAACTCTTCTCTGATTTCTTCCGGAGTAGGAAGTTTTTGTATAAATTCGAAACTCATTTTTTATGTACGGCAGTTGTAACTGCTGTTTCCTCCATCTATCTGTTTTACATTGAAAATCTGCATTTCATATTTTAGCACAGAAATTATGAGAAAAAAATATATTCTTTCATTAATTTTCGACTCTCGCATATTTTCGCAGGCTGAAGATACAGCAAACGGCGGAAAAGCATTGTCCGGCAAGCAGTCCAAGAATATATCCGGAGATTCCCATACGGCAGACCAAAAAGAAAACAGATGCAATGCGGATTAAAAGGGTCCCTATATTGATAAAGAGTGTGGTATAGGTTTTCCCTAAACCATGCAGGATACTGCCCAGGGAGGAGGTAATGTATAAAAAAGGACAGATAAAACTTAATGAAACAATATAATTGCCGGCTGTTTCACTGTGAAATAGTAAACTGCCAGCTAAATGTCCCCCAAAGAAAAAAACAGTGGTGCATACGATTCCCAAAGCACAGCAAAGGGAGATCGAACGGCGGATAACGTGTGCAATCTCTTTGTCACGATTACGGTATTGTGCTTCCGAAATGCGCGGAAGTAAAAGAACGGACACGGAATTTACCAAAGAACAAGGGAGTAAAATAACCGTAAGAGCCATACCAGTTAAAACGCCAAATAAAGCAAGGGATTCTTCCGTTGTATAGCCGTAGGCACGGAGCATTTCGGGAATATAGATATTTTCAACACTTTGCAAAAGATTGACTATGATTTTGCTGATGCTTAAAGGAACTGCCATGGATAAAAGGCAACTGGCCGCTTTTTTGTAAGTAAGAAACTGTTTTTGCGTAAAAGGCAGTTTTTGATGTATTTTCGTTTGCAGTCCGGATAAATGGGGTAGAATAAAACAAAGAGATAACAGGGAACTTAAGCACTCTGCAATAGCTGCTCCGGCTGCAGTCAGGGCAAGTGGTGGTATCTTGTCATTTTGAAGGTATAACTGACAGAGGATGTAAACACTTCCTACACGTCCTAATTGTTCGATGAACTGGAGTAAGGCTGGAATTTCTGCTTTCTTTTTTCCATAATAATATCCATTCATGCAGCAATGAATGGCAGAAAATGGAAAAGAGAGCGCAAGTAAGCGTAAGAGCGGGGCGGTCCTGGGCTCTAAAATTACAGAAATGGCAAGAATGTCAGCACATTCATAGATTAGGAAGGAAAAACCAAGTGAAAGTGCGCCAGTAATGGATAGACCCGTAAACAAAAAACGGATGGAGGTGCGTGGTTCGTCTTGGTGTGCTGCTACAAACCTTGAGATGGCAGTCTGAAAACCGGCACAACATAAAGAATACGCAATGGACATGACAGGGGCGGTAAGTTGAAAAATGCCCATTCCTTCTTCGCCAAAAGTTTGTGATATGAAAATACGGTATAAAAAGCCGATACCACGGCATAAAAAACTGACGCCGGTAAGCACAATAGTACCGTAAATTATGGATTGATGGGGGATTTTCATAAGTCCTCTTTTATGTTATGATTGATAAATATTATGCATTTAGTTTCGTTGACAGAACGTATAGCGGGTGCTATATTGAATACGAAGTAAAATGGTAGGAATTGAAAGAAGGTGTAATTCTTGAAAAAGATTATATATTTAGATAATGCGGCGACGACAAAGACGGCGCCGGAAGTAGTGGAAGCGATGCTTCCTTATTTTACGGAACATTTCGGGAATCCTAGCAGCATTTATTCTCTGGGATCTGCCAGTAAGAAGGCAGTAACAGAAGCCAGAGAGACCATTGCTTCTTTCCTTGGCTGTAAGATAAATGAGATATATTTTACTGCCGGCGGATCAGAAGCAGATAACTGGGCATTAAAAGCAGCGGCAGAAGCTTATAGTACAAAGGGAAAGCATATTATTACATCTAAGATTGAACATCATGCAATTCTCCATACCTGTGAATATTTAGAAAAGCAGGGATATGAAGTGACCTATTTAGATGTGGATGAAAATGGTATCGTGAATCTTACACAGTTGGAAAATGCGATTCGTGAAGATACCATACTCATTTCCATTATGTTTGCAAATAATGAGATTGGAACCATAGAACCCATCAAAGAAATTGGTGCGATTGCTAAAAAACACAAGGTTGTTTTCCATACTGATGCAGTACAGGCTTTTGGACAGGTGCCAATCAATGTAGATGAATATAATATTGATATGTTAAGTGCCAGCGGGCATAAATTGAACGGACCAAAAGGAATCGGGTTCTTATATATTCGTACAGGGCTCAAACTTCGATCCTTTGTACATGGTGGACAACAGGAAAGAGGACGCCGTGCAGGAACGGAGAATGTACCGGGAATTGTTGGTCTTTCAGCTGCCACGAAAAGAGCATTTGCAATTATGGAAGAAAAAACAGCAAAAGAGATTGAACTTCGGGATTATTTTATTCAGAAACTTGAAAATGAAATCGAACATTGCTGGTTAAACGGGGATCGGACAAAACGTCTTCCGAATAATGTTCATTTTGGATTTGAATTTGTAGAGGGAGAATCTCTTTTGATTAAACTGGATATGGCTGGAATTTGTGCTTCCAGTGGTTCGGCATGTACATCCGGTTCGCTTGATCCTTCTCATGTTCTTTTGGCAATTGGTCTGCCTCATGAAAGAGCACATGGCTCTCTTCGTTTGACATTGAGCGAAGAAATTACAAAAGAAGATGTGGATTATACGGTTTCGGTAATCAAAGAAACGGTTGAGTATATGAGAAATATGTCTCCGTTATACGAAGATTTTTTGAAAAAGAATAAGAAATAAACTTCTGTTTTAGAAAAAATAGAAGGCGCCATGTAAATGGCAGAAAGAGGATTTATGTATAGCGAAAAAGTAATGGATCATTTCCAAAACCCAAGAAATGTGGGGGAAATAGAAGATGCCAGCGGAGTAGGTACTGTTGGTAATGCAAAGTGCGGGGATATCATGCGTATTTATTTAGATATTGATGAAAATCAGATTATCCGCGACTGCAAATTTAAGACCTTTGGCTGTGGTGCCGCTGTTGCGACGAGCAGCATGGCAACAGAACTTGTAAAAGGCAAAACAATTAAAGAGGCAATGCTGGTAACCAATAAGGCTGTTATGGAAGCCTTGGATGGTCTTCCAGCAGTGAAAGTACATTGTTCTTTACTTGCAGAAGAAGCAATCCATGCAGCATTATGGGATTACGCAGAGAAAAATGGTATCGAAATCGAAGGACTTGAGAAACCAAAGTCCGATATCCATGAAGGAGAAGAAGAGGAACAGGAAGAATACTAATTTCGGATTCTCAAGTTTGAATAATTAAGAGACAATAAGGATTTTTGCTTATGAGTAAAAAAGTTGTTGTTGGAATGTCTGGCGGCGTGGATTCTTCCGTAGCCGCCTTTTTATTAAAAAAACAAGGTTATGATGTGATTGGTGTAACCATGCAGATCTGGCAGGATGAGGAAAAAACACAAGTAGAAGAAAATGGCGGATGCTGTGGGCTTTCTGCTGTGGATGATGCCAGACGGGTTGCACAGATGTTAGACATTCCGTATTATGTGATGAACTTTAAAAAAGAATTTAAAGAAAATGTTATGGATTATTTTGTGGGTGAGTATTTGTGTGGACGAACTCCAAATCCATGCATTGCCTGTAACCGGTTTGTAAAATGGGAAAGTCTTCTACAGAGAAGTCTCTCTTTGGGTGCAGACTATATTGCAACAGGACATTATGCCCGTATTGATCAGTTGGAGAATGGACGTTATTCATTGAAAACTTCCGTAACGGCTGCAAAAGATCAGACTTATGCGTTATATAACCTGACACAAGAGCAATTGGCTAAGACCTTGATGCCGGTGGGGGAATACCGCAAAGAGGAGATTCGGGAGATTGCTATTCGTGAAGGAATTCCGGTAGCACATAAAAAAGACAGTCAGGAAATCTGTTTTATCCCGGATAATGATTATGCTTCTTTTATAGAAAGAGAAACAGGTGGTAATGTGCCTGGAGAAGGTAATTTTGTGACAAAGGATGGTATTGTGCTTGGACGTCACAAAGGGATTACACATTATACGATTGGGCAGCGCAAAGGATTAAATCTTGCTATGGGACATCCTGTATTTGTTACAGAAATCCGCCCGGAAACAGACGAGGTTGTAATTGGCGAAGCAGAAGATGTGTTCACAACAGAACTTGTCTGCCATAAATTGAATTTTATGGCAATCGAGGATATAAAAGATTCTTACCGTGCGTTAGTAAAGATACGGTATAGTCATAAAGGTGCTATGGCAACATTGGAACGGATAGGAGAAGATCAGATTCGATGTGTATTTGATGAACCTGTTCGTGCGGTTACACCGGGACAGGCTGTTGTATTTTATGAAAATGATTATATTTTGGGTGGCGGAACTATTATAAAATAATAAAAAACGATGTGGAACAGGTGTTTTCTGAACTACATCGTTTTTCTTTTATATGAGATATTTACGTAATATCTGTATTTTGCGTGTATTCGTATTAAAGTTTTAGAAATTCTGCAATGCGTTTTTCGAATACACAATAGTACTTAAAACCACAATCAGATAAGATTTCAGCCGCTTTATCAAAATGTGCTCCTAATGTATCCGGCGTGTGGGAATCAGAACCAATAGTAATAATCTCACCGCCAAGTTCACGGTAGCGTTTGATAATGTCTTTGCAAGGATTTGGATTGCTTAAGCCTTTTACAAGTCCTGCAGTATTTACCTCAATCCCTTTTTCATTTTCAATAAGATAAGAAAGAATTGGGTCGATTACATCTTTGTATGCTTCATATGAGTAGTTTTTGTCCTTGTTTGGACCGTAACGAACCACATAGTCCAAATGTCCGTATACATCGAAGTTGCTATATAATTTCATGTTTGTCAAAATGCTTTCAAAGTATTCGCGGTAAGCTTCTTCCTCGCTGCGGTCTTCGTAAAAAGCAGGGTAGTATGGATCAATTCCATTGCAGATATGGGATGATGCAATGATAAAGTCATACTCGTGTTCTCTGGCAAAAATCAGGTTTTTGCGTACACATTGCGGCTGCATGCCCAATTCCACTCCAAAATGAATTTTAATCTGGGATTCATATTTATCGCGCATGCTGAGTAATTCATATAAGTAGGAATCTGCATTCAAATCCCACATTCCAGGCTTGTCTTTAGTCATTTCATATGGAAAATCAAAATCCTGATGTTCTGTAAAGCAGATATGTTTTAATCCTTTGGCAATAGCAGATTGTATCATCTGCTCCATGGGAGTGTCACTATCACCGGAAAAATAAGAGTGCACGTGGTAGTCTGCTGTAATTGGCATAATGGGTATCCTTTCTACTATATAAATTAATAAAAAACTATTTGTGTGTTTTGAGAAAGCCGGCTAAGCTGTAAATGTTTTCCTGAAGTATAGTTTATGCTACCTTTTTAGAAACTGCAAGTAAGGTGTTGAATAAATTACCAAAAAAACACTTTTGTTTTCGGATAAATTGGGCAATATTTAAGAAACTACCAAAAACGGCGGGGTTTTCCAATATTTTTTGATAAACGACTTGAATTTTATATATAAATTGGTTAAAATAGAGTCGCTGAAAAAATTTTGAGACTAGGAATCTCCTGGGATCAAAAAAAATATAACAATTCATTTTTAGGAGGAATTAAAAATGGCAGTAAAAGTTGCAATTAATGGTTTTGGACGTATCGGTCGTCTTGCATTCAGACAGATGTTTGGTGCTGAAGGTTACGAAGTAGTAGCTATCAACGATTTAACAAGCCCTAAGATGTTAGCTCACTTATTAAAGTATGACTCAGCTCAGGGTAAATATGCATTAGCTGACAAAGTAACAGCTGGTGAAGATTCTATCACAGTTGATGGAAAAG
>CAZHGE010000081.1:0-12003 GCA_964531805.1 uncultured Lachnospiraceae bacterium | reverse complement strand
TATCTAAATTAATTATACATCATTAAATATCATAGTCAAGTTTTTTTATTCCATTTCCAAGCATAGCCTTTATCTATATAATGAGTTAATTGTGCATCCATCAATGGATACATAGTTCTATATGACAATATGCCTGTTGATGAAATTCTAACTGCGACAATAATATGCGACGAGAAATCTTTAATAAACGAAATACTGTTATCTTTAGGATGAATACCTATATAGTCAGGTTCTTGTATAATAGTCGGAATTTTCTCTAAACAATTATAAAATTCATTATCTGATTGAAAATCCTTTTTATGTAATTCTGTATGTTTTAATCTATCTTTCCAAAATATAATCTCTGTATTAGAATCAATTTTCGATATCAGACCAGGAACCTTTTCTTTTAAAAATGTAATAATCTCAGGCTTGATTTTTCCTAAAGAAATATATTTTTTATCTCCCTTTAAATCAGAAATATCCAATAATGATGCCATTTATAATAACCTCATATATATTTTTCTTTATCGGGAGTAAATTATTGTTTTTATCTACTAAGGCTAATATTATATTAATTATAATATAATTAATTTATTATAACATGTCAATATATCTGTTATGATTACACTCTAGAAATATCAATAATCTCATACACCAGCACAACACCATTTTCCACATTCCATCTGTCATGGCGTATGGTTTGATAGCCTCTTTTTTCATAGAGATGACACGCCGGTAAAGAGGCATCTAAATAAACTTTATCATATTCTCCAGCAATGATATCAACTTTTTATTCCTCAACAAAGGTGGCCTCTGAAACCGAGAAATAAAATAATGGTTCTATCACTCCTGCAGCATATTCATTACGAACAAGCACAAAATCACCTTCAAGAATAGTAGAATCATCATCCATAGCAAAAAGTCTGGCTCTGATTTTTAATGTATTATTATCAATATATTCATAGGATAAAATTTCTGTCTGTGAAAGTCCTCTGTCTCCTACACCAAAGAAATATAAATCCTCTTCACTGTCATAGCGTACACCATAAGATAAAGAATCCGGTATTGAAGGAATTTCTTCTAAGTCAGCAATTATTGCAGACGCAAATTCACCAATCACCATACTATCCGCCGCCAATTCACTTTCCACAAGTTCTGCACGATTATAAAATTCTCCAAAATTACCAATCGCATAGTGCATTACCTGCCAAAACATCTCAGGATCTTCAGCAGCATATTCTCCACCGTTTTCTATATGATAAAGTAAAAGAGAATCTATTGGAATAATCAATCCTTTGATATCATCTGGAAGTTCTTCAAATGCAATTCCATTCTCATCTGAAACAATAATACTTTCCGCACTTTCGGACTCTACTTCAATTTGTTCCTCAACTGCTTCATTTGTAAGAATGATACTTTCTGAATCTGCGTTTTCTTTTCCACATCCAAATACAAACATCAAAATACAGACTAATAACAGACTAAATATTCTCTTACTTTTTTTCATCCTATCATGCTCCTAAAAAATCTCATCTTATTTTATAAAAATAACTATTCATAGAATCATCCAACTACAATGACACATTAAAAAGCATACTAACCATATCATTTCTTGCTGATGTATCCGCTTCGCTCTGATTCAATTCTTTTAAACGCTTTACATATTTATCTCTGTCTGTAAAAAGTTTCACTGTGATATCATGGATTCGTTCTTTATTCAAAATATCTTTCATATGCTCATTGAACTCTTTTTCGGTAATCTTTTTATCCGTGCTGTAAGCAATAATAGAATTCTTGGTTACCACAAGATGATCGGTTGGAAAGTTCTTGCTATACCCCGTAAAATAAAGGTCATAATATCCATCTAATGAACCAATCACACTTTCTATCTCATTCTTATCTTCTTCGCTGCATCCCTTTGCTTTTAAAAACATAATCATGCTGACCGTGCTTTTACTTGCCGGTAAACATCCCAATACCGCTACAACTGTCAGCAGATTTGCATTGGTTTTTGTTGTCACATAACCCATAACAAAAATAGCCAGCGATAATGCAAACATTCCAATTGTCATTACCGCTGACATTTTCTTCTTATAAGATAAATAGCCAAACATTCCTTTTTGTACTTTATTTTTCATATGTAAGCATCCTTTCATGAAACCCTCTTTACAAGTGTTTTTAACTACCAACATATTAGCACTTTTTAAAGGAACTTCCAAATGAATTTGACGTTTTTATACTTTCTTAATAATTCTGTCACTTCATTATCCGCATAATCATTAACATCAGTTTATGCGGCAGGACTTTACTTGCCAGATAAAACGCCTGTATCGGCAGACTGTAAACAGATACATCTTTTTTATTTCGCGCATCTAATAAAGCCTTGCTGACTGCTTTCTCAGGTTTTGCCATAACGAGTTTCTTGATAAACAACGTATCAGAACCTTTTTCTGCCCGATCAAAAAATTCCGTATCAACGGGTCCGGGACAAACAGCAGTCACATGAATCTGTCGTCTACGTAGTTCCTCATTTAAGGCTCTTGAAAAACTTAAAACATAGGACTTCGTTGCCGCATACACTGCAAACTTGGGTTGTGGCAAAAATGCCGCACTGCTGGCAAGCTGAATCATACGACCGCCTTTTTTCATGTAAGGAATACATAAATAAGTCATTGCTGTTAAGGCTTCACAATTTAATGTAACCATTCCTGTTTGTTCCTTCATCCATGCCATATCGGCCGCCATCTGTTCTTCCTCTACAAAAAACTTATCCGTATTCTTTTTATCCTGACAAAATGGTCCAAGAATACCATAGCCAGCACTATTTACAAAAAGTGTAATCTTCGGTTGCTCTGATTCAAGTAACAGCCTGATTTCTTCCTGTGCCTGTTTTTCACACAAATCATAGGCCAGTATACGGCAAACATGATTACAGTTTTTTGCCAGTTCTTTCAAAACCTCTTTTCTTCTGGCAACCAACCAGATTTCATCCACCTTCGGAAATTTCTGGTCAATCTGTTTTACAAATTCTTTTCCCATACCGGAGGAAGCACCGGTTACGATAATGATGTTTTTATTTTTCATATACAAATCCTTTTCATTACTACCGGACTAACTTAAACAGTCCACACTAAAGACGTCTTGCTTACTATCAAAATCTATTTTTTCTTATGAACATTTCGAATAGTTTTCTTCTTTTTCATATGCTCAGTCATTTTTCTTCCGTCTGTTTCAAACGTTTTACCAACAGGTCTGCTATTTTTGCTCTTTCCTCCAACAGACTTACCGCCTTGTTTACCAGCACCATTTTTGCCTCCTGTTGCTTTTCCAGAAGTTTTTTGCTGATTCCAACCACCCTGTCCACGCTCCGGACGAATGAGGCATTTTTTATCATAACCAACCAAATCCATACGATTGGCTTTCTGCAAGGCTTCCAGAACAAGTTCTCTGTTTGCCGGATTACGATACTGAATAAGCGCACGCTGCATCGCTTTTTCATGCGGATTTTTACATACATACACAGGCTTCATGGTTACCGGATTTAATCCTGTGTAATACATAACTGTTGATACAGTAGACGGAGTTGGATAAAAATCCTGTACCTGCTGTGGCATATATCCAAGATCACGAAGATACTCTGCTAATACTATCGCTTCTTTTAATGTACTTCCCGGATGGGATGACATTAAATATGGCACAAGGAACTGCTTTAAGCCTGCCTGCTCATTTAATTTGGCATATTTTTTACGAAAACGCTCATACACAGAGTTCTCGGGTTTGCCCATCTGTGTTAAAACCGCATCACAGATATGCTCCGGTGCAACTTTTAACTGTCCACTGACATGATGCTGTATCAACTCTTTAAAGAACGTGTCGTCCTTGTCCTCAATCAAATAATCAAAACGAATACCGGAACGGATGAACACTTTCTTAACTCCCGGCAGATTACGCAGTTTACGAAGCAGTCCCAGATAATCCTTGTGATCCACATATAAATTCTTACATGGCGTTGGCACTAGACACTGTCTACCGGTACATACACCACGTTCCAACTGATCCTTGCAGGATGGATGCCGGAAGTTCGCCGTCGGTCCGCCTACATCATGGATATAGCCTTTAAAATCAGGCTCCTGTATCATTTTTTCTGCTTCTTCTATAATGGACTCATGACTTCTAACCTGAATCGTTCTGCCCTGATGAAATGTCAGTGCACAGAAATTGCAGCCACCAAAACAACCTCGATTACTAATCAAAGAAAATTTAATTTCATTGATTGCCGGCACACCACCTTTTTCTTCATAGGACGGATGATAGGTTCTCATATATGGCAGCGCATAAACTGCATCCATTTCCTCCGTCGATAAGGGAGGCTGTGGTGGGTTCTGTACCACATAAACAGAATTCGGATAACTTTCTACCAGAGTTTCTGCTTTGATTGCATCCGTATTTTTATACTGGATTCCAAAACTCTTTGCATACAAAGAAGAATCTTCTTTCATGGAATCATAATCGGGAAGCATAATTGGTTCATATAAACTGCTTAGATCCTTTGTTTTATATACCGTTCCCCTGATAAAAGTAATGTCCGATACTGCCAAACCACTATTTAATGCATCGGCAATTTCTACGATAGAACGCTCACCCATACCATAGGAAATAATATCCGCTCCACTATCCAATAAAATAGAACGTTTAAACGAATTTGACCAATAATCATAATGAGCCAGGCGGCGCAGACTGGCTTCAATTCCACCAATAATAATCGGTGTCTTTTTATAGGTCCGGCGGATCAGATTACAATATACAACCGTCGCATGGTCTGGACGTTTAAATGGTTCCCCACCCGGTGTATAGGCATCTGTCTCCCTGTGCTTTTTTGATACATAATAATGATTTACCATGGAGTCCATATTGCCGCCACTGCAAAGGAATCCAAGTCTCGGTTCTCCCAATACAGTGATACTCTTTTCATCCTTCCAATCCGGCTGTGCAATAATTCCCACGCTGTAACCATGGGACTCAAGCACACGACTGATAATGGCATGACCAAAGGATGGATGATCCACATACGCATCCCCGCATACATACACAAAATCCAGTTGTTCTATTCCACGTTCTTTTAAATCCTCTTTTGAAATTGGCAAAAATCCCTGTGCCATTTTAATTCCTCCTAAGGCAGTTCAATCTCATAATAATCCTTGATATAGTAATCCGCCAGTTCTTTCTTTTCCTCAATCTGATGCATAGAATACAAATCTTCCACCGCGCACACACGCATACCGGCATTTTTTCCAGCCATAATACCTGCTGTAATATCTTCAAATACCAGACACTGGGATGGATCAATCCCTAACTTTTCTGCTACTGCAAGATAAATATCCGGAGAAGGCTTGCCTTTTTCCACCTCACAAGCCGTCATGATACAATCAAAATCTTTTTCAAAGCCTCTTGCATTGGCAACTGCTTCTACCAACTGTCTGGAATTGCTGGTAGCAATCCCTAATTTAATCCCCTTTTCAATACAGTAATTTAAAAACACATCCGCCCCCGGTTTTAACATTACTTCGTGCATGTACTTATCCCATGCCATTTTATTCCAGTCTTCCTTCATCTGTTCCAAAGAATCTGGAATCTGAAAACGCTCCTTAAAATAAACAGCTGTTTCCGAAAAACTCTTACCTTCAATTTCTGTTTGAAGTTTATCCGGCAATTCAATACCAAAACGTCCCAAATATTCAATATCAATATCTTTCCAGATCCACATGGAATCCACCAAAGATCCATCCAGATCAAAAATGACTGCTTTTATATTCTGTAGCATAAATATCCTTCCACATATAAATTGATACAATTAATCTATCACAAATTTTCTAATTAGAAATTCAAAACACTTTCTTACTTTTTCAACAATTCCAGTTCCTCGTTTGTTAATGCACGGTATTCCCCAAGTGACAGATTATCATCTAAACGTAAACTGCCCATCGAAAGCCTCTTTAAATATAGTACTTTATTAGAAACCGCCTCAAACATACGCTTCACTTGATGAAACTTTCCCTCTGTAATCGTAATGTGAACCGCTGTTTCTCCTATTACCTCCACTTGCGCCGGAAGCGTCAAATTCTTTTCACCAATATCCACACCATTTTCCAATGCATCAATATCCATCTGACTAAGCGCATGAGCTAATTCTGCGTAATACGTCTTGGAAACATGCTTTTTTGGTGATAATAATTCATGACCTAAAGGTCCGTCGTTGGTAACCAGTAAAAGACCTTCCGTATCCTTATCCAATCTTCCTACCGGATACAGATTTTTGTATGGTTCATCCTTAAAAAAATCAAGTACCGTCTGCTGAGAAGCATCTTCTGTAGCTGAAATTATCCCAGCCGGCTTATTCAACATAAAATAGCCATATTCTTCCGTGGACAACACAACCCCCTGACAACAGATAATATCAGAATCTGTCACTTTTACATCTGCTTTTTTAACCACTTCATCATTTACAGTAACAAGTCCTTTTTGGATTAATCCTTTTACCTGACTTCTCGTTCCTATTTTTTTGTCACATAAAAATTTGTCTAATCGTTTTAACACAGTTCTTTATCCATTTCCTGTTTCGTATAATACACTAGATTATTTTGAGACGGACACCGTAATATATGGAAGCTATTCAGTTAAAAAAAAGCATATTTTCAAACTATCTGCCTTTACTGACCAGTATCCTGTTTATATTTTTACTATTGACTGACCCAGTCACAAGTTCAACTCTTGTTTTATCCGGACTCACAACCTGGTGCAGCAAAATGATTCCTTCTTTATTTCCCTTTATGGTTTTGTCCGGCATCTTGCTTCGAACCGGCCTGTCCTTTCGCCTCTCAAAATTACTATATCCGGTTTTGGGCACATTGTTCCGTCTATCTCCGAATTGCATATATATTATCTTCATGGGATTTCTATGTGGCTTTCCCATGGGTGCTAACGTTATTGCTGAAAGCCTTTCATTAAATAAAATCTCCAAACGGGAAGCCGGTCTTTTGCTTTCCTTTTGTAACAACATCGGCCCTGTATACTTTATTTCCTTTGCATCTGCTCTCTGTCCATATTATCCCTTATGGATAACCCTGTCCATCATGTATCTGGTTCCGCTTTGCTATGGACTTGTACTCCGTTATACACGTTACCGGGATATTCCCATTTATAAAAATATTTTCCATATAGCCACAAAAACAAGAAAAAATACCCCAAACAATTTCACATATCATCATACAAACCACGTTTATAAGACACTACCGGCCGCTTCTTTGGGCAACGCCTTACAGGAATCTTTACAAAAAGCAATTACTTCCATCCTGTACCTTGGCGGTTACATGGTCATTTTCAACGTCCTGCAACTGCCTTTTTACAACACCTATTACCAGTTTCCAGCCCCCTACATCCATGTGCTAAAAGGATTACTGGAAATATCATCCGGCATAACTGCCCTACAACCATACCCGGAATTATACGGGATAGTATATTCCTTACTTCTACCATTCTGCGGCTTATGCTGCCTTTATCAAACTTACGCCATGATCAAGGATACACCACTATCTCTGCTGTCATATTTGAAGCACAAGCTCGCACAGACACTTTGTACGATTATCATATATGGCTTGATATGAAAATCGCGCCAGCATTTCTGTTGGCGCGAAATATACTCTTAAATCAGATCCAAATCCACGGCTCCGGCTGGAACTTCGCCTGCCATTGCCTCTGTAAGTTCGATTGCTTCCACTTCCTGAGGTCTTAACTCAGCGCGGTTAGCACGAACGGTCTCATAACACTCATTCAAAGAATCCATAAATGCATCGTAATGAGCACCTGAAGTCTTAATATAATGAGATACGATATCTTCCACATGTGCAAGTAAATCATCTGTATACTGAACAGCAGATGCACGAAGCTGATTGGCTTCAATGGTTGCACTGTCTAAAATCTCCTGAGCCTGGGCAGATGCAAGTGTAACGACTTCATTTGCCTGCTCATATGCCTGAAGCATGATTTCATGTTCGTTGATCAATTCATTCGTCTGATTGGTTGCTTCCTGAATCAAAGCAGATGCTTTTTCGCGTGCATCATTCAAAATTGCTTCCTTATTACTGATGATCTTCTGATAACGTTTAATCTCATCCGGAGTCTTCATTTTTAACTCACGAAGCAGACTATCAATCTCATCTTTATTTACAATAATCTGTGTATTAGAAAGAGTCTTATATTTACAACTTGCAATGTAATCTTCAATCTCATCAATTAACTGTTCGATCTTACTACTCATGTGCGTTTACTCCCATTTTACTAATCTACTTTATGTCCATATTTTTTATAAACAAGTTCTGCCACAAACTCTGGTACAAGAGGTGTGATATCTCCGTTAAAACTTGCAATTTCTTTCACACTGGAAGAACTCAGGTAAGAATATTCCAAACTTGTGGTTAAAAATATGGTATCCAACTGTCCATTGCTTAACTTACGATTAGTCTGTGCAATCTGCAATTCGTACTCAAAATCCGTAATCGCACGAAGACCACGGACAGATACATGGATATCTTTTTCTTTGGCGTAATCAATCAATAATCCCTGAAATGATTCTACCGAAACATTCGGAAGGTCCTTTGTCGCCTCTTTCAATATATTAACACGTTCCTCCACGGAAAACAATGGTGTCTTCACATTGTTGTTTAACACAGCAACCGTTAAATGGTCGAAAATATCGGCAGCTCTTTTAATAATATCAAGGTGCCCATAAGTCATTGGATCAAAACTTCCCGGATAAATTGCAGTTTTCATATCAGGTCTCCTTATGCTGGTGTAAAAAATACATGCTTATTTGTTTTATATACTTTCTCTTTCAACATGGTATATCCCAGATTTTCTATTTCAGAAAGATCATGATCCTTCTGCGCTTCAATAATAATCAGGGTATCCTCTGTCAAACAATCCGAATCTTTAAGCATCTGCATAACAGCCGGTTCAATTCCCAACTGGTATGGCGGATCCATAAAGATCACATCCGCTTTCTGTGTCAAAAAAGGTACTGCCCCCAACACATCACGGCTTACCACCGTTGCCTTATCTGCCATTTTAGTAAAGGTCAGATTCTTTTTGATACATTCCAATGCATTTTTATTATTTTCCACAAAATATGCATACTTAGCACCACGGCTTAATGCTTCGATTCCAATTCCACCACTTCCACTGAAAAAATCATAAAATACACATCCTGGTATCTCCATCTGGATCATATTAAACAATGTTTCCTTAATACGGTCTGTGGTAGGCCTTGTATCAGGTCCTTCCGGTGTTACCAAAGGAAGTGACCTGCAGTTTCCTGCAATTACTCTCATAATAGCCTCCTAAAGACGAAGTTTTGTTCCTTTTCCGTCGCGTTTTGCCAATTTAATATTATTTAGTACAATATTTTTTTCTTTATAAGTAATGGACGATTCTACCATATTCTTATGATAGTATACCTCTTCCACAAAATCCTTTGCACCAAGTTTCATACCCCTGACACCAACGGCGCCCTTTTTCTTTTCCGGAATCTCCTCAATTGGGAAACGCAGGAAATAACCATCTGCTGAACGAAGTACAATGTGGGTCTGCTCCCGGATTACTTCTACACTAACCACTTCATCATCGTCCGCCAGTTTGGTCGCTGCAACGGTCTTTTTCATAACATCAAATTCGCCGCCGTCCACTACTTTCATCATGGATTGTTTTGTAACAAAAATCATACGATACAAATTCAATTCAGACTGGGATGCCACAGCTACAATCTGTTCTTTCTCTGCGGAATAATTGCTGACATTATCGATTGGTACGCCTTTGTCGCGGAATTTGCCGTATGGAAGGTCCATAACCTTTATTGTATGCAATTGTCCAATGTTCGTAAAGAAACAAACCTTACCAACATTTTTACATTTTACGACAAACTTACTTTCTGCATCTGCTGCTTCCATATTACGCTCATACGTAGGAACATCGACACATCTTGCATAACCAAACCGGTCTACTAAAATCATGACATCCATTTCTTCTACTTTGGCTTCTTCCACCACCGCTTCTTCACAGTTATCAATCACTGTACGACGGTCACGCTTGTATTCATTACGGATTTCTTCTAATTCATTGATGATTACCTGCGCCATGGAATCTTTTCTAGCCAGAATATCTTCATAGCGGTAAATATTCGTCATAGTCTCTTCATGCTCTTTAATCAAAGCCTGAATCTCTAAACCAATTAATTTATACAAACGCATATCCAAAATAGCATTTGCCTGGTTTTCCGTAAACATCAGCTGCTGTGCCATAATTTTAGACTCTTTGGATTTGAATGTAATGCCTTTAACGTTACCATTAATCAGACAATCCTTTGCCATAGCACGGTCTTTACTACCGCGTAAAATTTCAATAATCAGATCAATTACATTACAAGCCTTAATAAGACCTTCCTGAATCTCTTTCTTAGCATTTTCTTTTTCTAAAAGATTGGTATACTTACGTGTTGCCACTTCGTAACGGAACTTTACACATTCTTTTAAAATCCGTTTGATGCCCATGGTCTCCGGTCTGCCGTCACAGATTGCCAGCATATTCACACCAAAGGTATCTTCCAAACGGGTCTTTTTATATAACAAATTGATAAAATTCTGTACATTGGCATCCTTACGAAGTTCAATCACAATACGGATACCTTCTTTGGACGACTGGTTGGAAATATCCACAACATCCATGGTTTTCTTTGTCTCAACCAGATTCGCCACGTCCATTAAAAACTTGGTAATATTGGCTCCAATCATTGGGTAAGGAATTTCAGTAATAACTACATTTGTCTTACCGTTTTTGCCTTTTTCAGTCTCCACTTTACCGCGGACCTTAATCTTACCCACACCGGTCTCATAGATTTCGAGCAGATCATCCTTATTGGTTACGATACCACCTGTGGGAAAATCCGGTCCCGGCACATAACGCATCAATTCCCTTGTAGTAATGTTTTCATCCAGCATATATGCCTTCATGGCATCAATTACTTCTGCTAAATTATGAGGCGGAATGCTCGTTGCCATACCAACGGCAATACCCTCTGTTCCATTAATCAAAAGATTCGGAATCTTAGCTGGAAGTACACTTGGCTCTTTTTCCGTTTCATCAAAGTTTGGTACAAAATCAACTACATCCTTATCCAGGTCTGCCAACAGACATTCCTGGGATACCTTGGCAAGTCTTGCCTCGGTATAACGCATAGCCGCAGCGCCATCGCCTTCGATATTGCCAAAGTTACCATGTCCATCCACAAGGGGAAGTCCTTTTTTAAAGTCCTGTGTCATCACAACCAGCGCTTCGTAAATGGAACTGTCACCATGAGGATGATATTTACCCATGGTATCACCCACGATTCTGGCACTCTTACGATATGGCTTATCATAACGGATTCCCAATTCCTGCATATCATACAGAGTTCTTCTCTGTACCGGTTTTAAACCGTCACGGACATCGGGCAGCGCACGTGCCACAATAACACTCATAGCATAATCGATATATGATTTCTGCATGACCTCCGAGTACTCGGTCTTGATAATTTCTTCACTCATTCTTTTTCACCATTAAAAATACTTTTCTCTATCCCAGGCAGTTTTCAAGCATCCTGCCAACACATCAATTAAATGTCAAGCAGTGCATCCTGCGCATGCTCATAAATATATTTCTTACGTGGAAGTACATCCGTTCCCATAAGCATTGCCGTTACATCGGAAGCATATCTTGCATCCTCAATCTCCACCAGTTTTAATTTTCTTGTCTCAGGATTCAGTGTCGTCTCCCATAACTGCTCTGCATCCATTTCACCTAAACCTTTGTAACGTTGTAAAGTAAATGGACCTTTATGAGTCTTACGGTATTTTTCTAATGCCTTGTCATCATATAAATATTCTTCCTCACCTTTTGATGGCATTGCTTTATAAAGCGGCGGCATAGCAATATATA
>CAZHGE010000080.1:0-12115 GCA_964531805.1 uncultured Lachnospiraceae bacterium | reverse complement strand
CCTGCGTTAAACATTTCTGTTTCCAAATAAATCTGACCATCTGTAATAGAAATTACGTTTGTAGGAATATAAGCAGATACGTCACCTGCCTGTGTTTCAATAATTGGAAGCGCTGTTAAAGAACCTCCGCCATATTCTTCATTCATACGTGCTGCACGCTCTAATAATCTGGAATGCAGATAGAATACGTCACCTGGATATGCTTCACGTCCTGGTGGTCTCTTGAGAAGCAAGGAAAGTGTACGGTAAGCCATAGCATGCTTACTTAAGTCATCATAGATAACGAGTACATCCTGTCCGTTCTCCATCCATTCTTCACCAATGGCACATCCTGAGTATGGTGCAATATACTGTAATGGTGCTAATTCACTGGCTGTTGATACAACAACCGTTGTATATGCCATAGCACCGGATTCTTCTAATGTTTTAACGATGTTAGCAACGGTAGAAGCCTTCTGACCGATGGCAACATAGATACATTTTACATCCTGGCCCTTCTGGTTGATAATTGTATCGATAGCAATCGCTGTTTTACCAGTCTGACGGTCACCGATGATGAGTTCTCGCTGACCTCTTCCAATCGGAACCATGGCATCGATAGCTTTGATACCGGTCTGTAACGGTACACTTACCGATTTTCTTGTGATAACGCCGGATGCGACTCTTTCGATCTGGCGGAATTTATCCGTCTGAATAGGACCCTTGCCATCTACTGGCTGACCAAGAGCATTTACAACTCGTCCAAGCAATGCATCTCCAACCGGTACTTCTACTACTCGTCCTGTGGTTTTAACCAGGTCACCTTCGTTAATGTTTTTGCTGTTTCCCAATAAAACAGCACCAACATTATCTTCTTCCAGGTTTAATACCATTCCGTAGATTTCACCGGGGAATTCCAGTAATTCACCCTGCATTGCATTCTCTAAGCCATGTACACGGGCAATACCGTCCGCTACCTGGATTACGGTTCCCACTTCGGAAACTTCCAGTTCACCCGCATATCTCTTGATCTGATCCTTAATCACTGAACTTATTTCTTCTGGTCTTAAATTCATGGATCTGTTTCCTTTCTTTATTCTACTGGTCATAGTACTTACAGTACCTGTTTTGACCGCAGAATCTCTTCTTACAAAAATTGTTATAACTGGATCTGCATTAAATTCTGCTGCATTTTTAATATCTTTGTCTGAATGCTGCTGTCTACAACACGATCCTTAATCCGAATCTGCATACCGCCAATCAGAGCCTGATCAATAGCGTAGTGCATTTCCATTTCCTTATACTGTGTCGTTGCAAGCAGTTTTTCAGTAATTGCAGATTTCTGACTATCACTTAATGGAAGAGGCGTTGTAACGTATGCTACACCAATTCCCTTAAATTCTTTCGCACTATCTAAGAAATACTGCAAAATCTCATTTATCGCGGAGTAACGCCCTTTGGTTACTACCAGTGTAAGAAATCCCACCAGTTCGCTGCTGATGCGCCCGGTAAAAATTTCTTTTACAAGATTCGTCTTCTCTTCTACCGGCACACGGGGATGATTCATCAATTTAGAGAACTCTTCCTCTTTAATCAAAATCTCCAACAACTGTGTGATTTCCTGTACCAGTTCATCAATCTTGTTTTCTTCTACTGCTAATGTAAACAGGGCATCTCCATATGTTTTTGAAATTAGCTTAGCCATGTGCCATCACCTATTTCCTTTAATGTTTCTTCTACCAGACGATCCTGAATCGCATGGTCCATAGAAGCGCCAACTGCTTTTTCTGCCAAAACGGCTGCTACAGAGATCATTTCTTTCTTAACGTCATCTGTAATCTTCTTTTTCTCAAGTTCTGCTTCCACGTGGGCCCGTTCGATAATCGCAGCCGCATCTTCTTTTGCTTTCGCAATGATTTTGGCTTCATTATCCATAGCCTTTTTACGTGTTTCGCTTAAAATTGCTTCGGCTTCCTTGTTGATATCCCTTAATTTGGCTTCATATTCCTGTTTTAAAGCTGCTGCCTGTTCCTGATTTGTTTTTGCATCTTCTAATTCACCCTGGATCTTTTCACTTCTTTTACGAAGCATTTCTCTCGCAGGATTGAACAGGAAGTATGACAAACAGAAAAACAATGTAATTACCGCAAGTAATGTCAGGATTGAGTCGCTGATCAACTGCGGAGTCAAGTCAAATAAATATTCCAGTTCACCGGTTGCCAGTATGAACTGACTTCCCACAAAAGTATTCAACATTCTGCCTCCTTTCTGTTATTTTTCTGAAGGCATTATTTTGCCAAAGGCTGAACGAATAAGAGTAAGAATGCAATAAGCAGACCATATAAACCTGTTGTTTCTGCTACCGCCTGTCCAAGTAACATGGTACTTGTGATGTCAGATTTTGCACCTGGGTTACGTCCTACTGCACCTGCTGCATGACCTGCTGCAATACCCTGACCAACACCAGGTCCGATACCTGCGATAACAGCAAGACCTGCACCGATTGCTGAACATCCTAAAATAAACTCTCTGTTAAATTCCATTGTAATTTCCTCCTAAATAAAATATTTTAATTATTCTGTTGTCATTGCATCAGAAATGTATGTCATCGTTAACATACAGAATACATACGTCTGTATGGCTCCTGAAAACATATCAAAGTAAACATGTAATACTGCCGGCCAGAACAATGCAATCTTATTTAACAATCCGTAAATAAGTGCCATCATAACCGTTCCCGATAATACGTTTGCGAACAAACGCAGTGATAATGAAACCGGTACAGCGATATCACCGATCATGTTGATCGGAGCCCAGAATGGCCACGGATCACAAAGTCCTTTGATTACTCCCGATACCTTCTGATAGCGGAACTTGTTTACATGGATCAATGTAAACGTCATAAGACCCAGCGGTAATGTTACACCGTAATCCGCTGTAGGTGGACGCAATCCGAACAATCCCGAAATATTACTAATCAATATAAATATAAAGATTGTTCCAATGTAATTCCGGAAGTTCCTACCATTTTTACCCATGGTAGCATCAACCATACCATCCAGTTTTTCCACGATTAATTCTACTACATTTTGAAAACCAGTGGGGACTTCCGTTGCTTTTAACATGGCTCTCCTTGCAAAGATACCAAAAATAATCAGCACTAAAAGTACAATCAGCATACACATATGGGTAGTGGTAATCCACACTTCATTTCCAAAGAAATTGTACTTGAAGACTCCGTGTATCATAAAATCGATTTCGTTTTCTGCAGTCAGCAGAATTCCCTGTGCCATACACTCACCTCCTTATCCAGCTTAATTTATATTCTCTTCGTTCTTACGAAAGAGATATTTGTGGGTAATCGGCTGAAGATACGCTCCCGCCTTTAATCCCATAATGCCCAAAAATACAGCCAGCGGATAGGCAATATCCGTCAGGCAGAAAAATAAGAAAACAATAAGGATGACTCCATACCGTATCATGCTGCTCTTTACCGAGTAAACATTGGCAGCACTTTCATTATCCATATTGATCTCCAGATTTTTGCGGATGGACCAGTACATATGAATCGCAGAAAGCAAGGCAAGTACCGCCCCTGCCAAAACTCCCAGAATATATTTTACCGGTGAGTCTACAAACCATATTCCGACCAAAACCGCCAGTATTTCAAACAAAGAAATCCCCACCAGAAGTTCTTTAAGAGTCTCGTCTATTTTTTCTGCTCTTATACTCACTCAGCGGATCTCCTTTCCCATTAGAATATACACGTTTGGCTAAAATATAAACGTTACGGAATCCTGCCAGTGCACCTACAAAAAACAAGGTTACGAAAAAAAACGATGTCTCTAGTTTTTTATCCAACAGATATCCAACGGCAGAACATAAAAAAATAGGAACCAGCATGTTGATTGTAAATTGCGAAAAAAAAGTTAATGCTTTGTAAACGCTTTTGTCATATCTCACATGCGGTCCCTTTCCTTTTACATTTTTATACATCGAATTGCCTAATTTTTAGTCAGACAGTTTCGATTCCCCTAACCATTCTTGCCAAAAAATCCTAAAAAATACTGAATATTATTATAACTTGTTTTTCTATATGTGTAAAGTTTTTTGACACTTATAAAATTATGGTAACCCTTGAAATATTTGTATGGTAATGAAAAATAATAATTGACTTCCGGTTTCTGTATGTGTACGATTTAAGAAACAGGAGGTGCCTATGAAAGAATGGAACATCTATCGTAAACGCTTGATACCAAACGAATGTATTCCCTTAAAAAATGACATCATACTGTATGCGGATGATTCTGTTTTAATTACAAAATGGAACACTCTGAAGCCACGCAGCGACTTCCATCACGGATACTCCTGCTACTACTTAAAAGAAGGATGCAAAGTCAGCCGCTTTTACAAAGAAGATGGCAGTCTGCTTTATTGGTACTGTGATATTATTACCCACACTGTGGAAAATGAAAATGACCTGATCATTACCGACCTGTTAGCAGATGTCATCATCTATCCTGACGGTTTTGTTCAGGTTTTGGATATAGATGAATTATGCGATGCCAAGGATAAGGAACTGATTACCGAATCCCAGTTCTTTTTATCCGTAAAACAATTAGGCACATTATTAGATATCATCTACAGCGGGCATTTAGATCAATTTGCTTCTCCGCTTCTAGATACCATAGAAAAAGACATTTAACTCCCAAACCAGACATCGACACGCTTTGCGAGTCGCCTTATTGGACAAAAAGGCGCTGGAAACCATTTGATTTCCAACGCCTTTCACTATTATTTTATTTAATAGAATATATGTCCGCCTATCTGGATACCTGTCAATCCTTCAATCGGTGTACGGAAATATACGCAGTTACCAACATTGGTTTGTCCCGCCATAGCTTCATCCGCTGCTTTATAACAGGCAGCCGTTGCCCTGTTTTCTGCCAGTGCCAATGCTAAACGTCCACTGCCCACCGGCGAAAACTGTTTATTCTGATAAATAACGCCGGTTACTGTATCCGGGTATACCGAAGATAACACACGGTTAATTACAACCGCTCCTACTGCCAACTGGCCTGCATACGGTTCACCACCAGCTTCGCAATAAATTAAATTGGCTAACAGATAACGGTCTCCCTCTGCAAACTGTACTTCTGAAATATCACGCCAGCTGGACTGCGCAGCCAACTTGGATAATGCAATTTCTTCAGCCAGTTTCTTTTTCAAATAGGCAATATCCTCATCACGCTTCTTTATATCAGCTTCATATGCTGCTGCCACTGCTTCCGCATCCGCAATCTGTCCCGCATACTGACTGATACTGGAACTGGTTGAATTCACATAGCCTGTTACTTTTGCCTGCTCTGCTGCTGTTTCTTCCCGCAGTGTATCCAATTCTGCCTTTTCTTCAATCAACTGCGCTTCTTTTTCTTCAATCAAAATACGATTCTGCTCATATTCTTCCAATAAATTCTGATCATACTCCGAAAGCATTTCCAAATAAGTAGTATTATTAATGAATTCAGAAAATCCGCTAGCACTAAATAAGATTTCCAAATACAAGGTATTTTTCTTTTCATACATAAACTGAATACGCTCTTTCATATTCGCGTACTGCGTTTTCTCGGTCTCCTTGGCTTCTTCCAAGTCCGCTGTAGTTTCTTCGATTTCTTCTTCTTTATCCTCTATTTGGTCTTCTAAGTCTTCTAGTTTTTCGCTGACAGCCGTCAAATCGTTATTTAACTGATTCAATTTTGTCTGGAGTTCTGATTTTTCCGATTCCATACCAGCAATATTCTGCTCAGTCTCTTCCAGTTTACCCTTTACTTCTGCCTGTTCCTTTTCTGCCTGTTCGAGTTTCTCCTTGGTGGTGGCTGCAAACGCATCCGTCACGGGCATACAGGACAAGTACATTGTAATTGTCAAAATCACCGCAACAATGCGATGCAATCCTTTCCTCTTCATTGTTTACTCCATTATTGTAAAAGAACAGTTTATCTTATGATTCTTACACTTCTATTTCTAATTTTCTACCGGATGCCGCATATTTTACATATGCCACACCAGCAGACTGGAACATTCTCTTAGCCACGGTATTGGCATCCGTTCCATCGTATTTGTCGCTATCATAAATTACTGTGCGAATGCCACTTTGGATAATGGCTTTTGCACATTCGTTACACGGGAAAAGGGATACATATAATTTCGCTCCCTGCAAACTTCCTCCACGGTAATTTAAGATCGCATTTAATTCACTATGGGTTACATAGGCATATTTGGAATGGATCATGTCTCCGTTACGATCCCATGGATATTCCTCATCCGAACAGCCAATCGGAAATCCATTATAACCTACTGACATAATCTTATTGTCCTCACTGACAATACAGGCTCCTACCTGTGTATTAGGATCTTTAGAGCGCATGCCAGATAATTTGGCAATTCCCATAAAATACTCATCCCAGGAAATATAATCTTCTCTTTTTGTAACCATCTCTTCTACCCCGCTGCGGTCCCCTTGTCCAGCGCAAATCACATTTGCATACCGCATATTACCATTTTATTTTGTGCCAAAGATACGATCGCCGGCATCTCCCAGACCTGGAACAATGTAGCCGTGATCATTTAACTTTTCATCCAAAGCACCAATATACATATCCACATCCGGATGCTCTGCTTTCATTTTTTCCACGCCTTCCGGTGCTGCGATAATACACATAAAGTGGATTTTCTTACAGCCCTTGTCCTTTAACATCTGAATCGCTGCTGCTGAAGAACCGCCGGTTGCTAACATCGGATCTACAACAAATACTTCTCTTTCTGCACAATCAGCTGGAAGTTTGCAGTAATATTCCACCGGATTTAATGTCTCCGGATCACGATACAGACCGATATGGCCTACCTTTGCCGCCGGTATTAAAGAAAGCATACCGTCTACCATACCAAGGCCAGCACGAAGGATTGGCACAATTGCCATTTTCTTTCCTTTTAATTCCTTTACGGTTGCTTCACAGATAGGGGTTTCTATCTGAACATCTGCAAGAGCTAAATCTCTTGTCGCCTCATAACAAATGAGCATTGCAATTTCAGAAATAGTCTGTCTGAAATCCTTCGTTCCTGTGCTTGTTCTTCTAATGTATCCAATCTTATGCTGGATCAATGGATGATCCATAACCACAACTTTTGCCATAATGTATCTTCTCCTTTGCTTATTCTTCTATGAGGTCAATACGTCTCTGATGACGTTCATCTCCTGAAAACTCTGTGTTTAAAAATGTGTCTACAATCTCATTTGCCATATTAGGTCCGAGCAGCCCTGCTCCCATTGCTAACACATTCGCATCATTATGCAGTCTTGTCATCTTAGCTGATAAAGGTTCTGAGCATAATGCGCAGCGAATGCCCTTTGTCTTATTTGCTGTCATGGAAATACCGATTCCTGTGGTACAGATTACAATTCCTTTTTCACACTCTCCATCCACTACTGCTTTGGCAACCGCATGTCCAAATACAGGATAGTCGCAGGAATCTTTGGAATAGCATCCCACATCCTTCACTTCGACACCTGTTTCTTTTAAATGTTTGATCACGGATTCCTTTAAATCAAATCCGCCATGATCGCTTCCAATTGCTACCTTCATCATTTCCTCCTCTTACTGCTTACACATATATTATTTGATGTCCTGCTGCCTTTAACAGCCGGTTCATAATTGCTTGTCCCATACCTCCTGTAGAAAATGACTCTGAATAAATCAGTGTAATTCCTTCGTCATCAAATTCACGCAGAATACGGTACAACCCTTTTGCAATGGATACCTCATCATCCTTTTTGCCTACACTTTTAATACTGTTACCTTTATAAAATGAAATGTTTTCTTCCGTACCAATTATTCCAATCTTTTCACCCTGATCCATACCAGTTTGAGCTAATTCGTTGATTTTATCTACAACCACCTTGGATTCGCCTGCTATAATTGTCAATTCGCCTTTGGGCGCATAATGCTTATACTTCATTCCAGGTGCTTTTGGTCTGCCCGCAGCATTACCTTCCATGATGGTTTTATCAACATCCACTTTACCCAGAACTTCTTTTAACATTTCTAACGTAATCATTCCCGGACGAAGCAGTATCGGAACCTCTCCTGTCAGATCCACAATGGTGGACTCCAGACCAATCTCCACATCACCGCCATCTATGATCATTTCAATCCGTCCACACATATCCTCTTCCACATAACGGGAACTCGTCGGACTTGGTCTTCCGGACACATTCGCACTTGGCGCAGCCACATAACCGCCAGCTGCCTCAATAAAAGAAAGAGCAATTGGGTCCACCGGCATTCTAACCGCCACTGTCTGCAATCCACCTGTCGTTTCTACTGGTACTGCGTCTGATTTTGGCAATACCATAGTAAGTGGCCCTGGCCAGAACTCCCCAGCCAGTTTTTGTGCCTGTGCAGGAAAATCAGATACAATCTTATGAATATCCTCTAACTTGCAAATATGAATAATGAGCGGATTATCACTGGGTCTTCCTTTCGCCGCATAAATTTTGCGGGATGAATCTGGGTTCAGTGCATCTCCTCCTAAACCATAAACCGTCTCCGTTGGAAATGCTACTAATCCACCCTGCTTTATAATATTACCAGCAGTCTGTATGGCTTTGTCATCTTCAATTGTATGTGTCATTCTGGATACGATTGTGTCCATACTACTGCCTTTCTCCCATTTTTTAAGAAAATTCTCTAACTAATCTAGTATATCATAAAACTGACCTTAAGGAAACCACTCTGCATTCGGCAAACCTTATTGTTTCCAAACTATATGTTATCCTTTTATTTTGCTTTTGGATATTCGGTACAAAGCAGACGATAAGGCGGTTCATCTTCTTCAATAGCAGGGAAACGTCCCATCTGTTCGTAAAAACGATTATCGCATTCGTCATCATTACACATAGAAACTTCTCCTAAAAGAATGTTGCCACTGCCTTTTTCCACTTCAAAATCATGATACAGACCCTGTGGTATCGTAATGGACTGTCCCGGTGTCAAACGAATCTGTGTTCCAGCTGGTACGGTCACTTCTACACCATCACAGGAAACGGTTACATCCGTCACATCAAAGTCTTCATTTTTATCTGAGTTATATACACGAATTAAAATATTGCCGCCGCCACGGTTAATAATGTCTTCCATCTTATTCCAATGGAAATGCATCGGTGATGTCTGATTTTCTTTTATGAAAATCAGTTTCTCTGCATATGGCTTTTTATATTTATCATTTTTTATGTTTCCATTACGAATGGTAATTAATGAAAATCCCACTTCTTCAAATCTGCCAAGACCATAATCCGTAATATCAAATCCCAATAAATTATCCCGGATCTCATCATACTCATGCCCTGCGTTTTCCCAATCCTGCGGTGTCATATGACAGAATGGTGGAAGTGCAAATTTGTACTCCTGAATCATTTCTTCCATTTCTTTTAATGCTTTGTTGATTTCTGATCGTTTCATAATAAATACCCCGCCTTTCTTCTTTGTAGCCTATACCCTTTATTGTACTTTCTGCCCCTATTATATTTTCTTTTGGATTTTATGTAAAGAAAAAGCGGGCTGTATTTCAGTCCGCTTTTCTTGTATTAAAAGAATTTCTTTTTCTTTTTTGTTTCTTTGGGTTGTTCTTCCCCATTCTTATCCTTATCCAACTTCTTCGCTGCATTTAAGGAGTCATCCGTTGCTTCGTCGAACTTCTTAAGGATATCTTTTGCTTCCTTGGAAAGTTTATCCGGCACCTGAACTACAAGTGTCACATAATGATCGCCACGCACATCCTTGTTACGCAGAGAAGGAACACCTTTTCCTTTTAAACGTACACGGGTATCTGTCTGCGTTCCAGCTTTTACTTCATAAATTACCTTACCGTCCACAGTATCAATAATAACGTCTCCGCCCAATGCTGCTACTGCAAAGGAAATTGGAACTGTAGAGAAAATATTTGTTTCCTGACGCTGGAAAATCGGATGACGTCCCACAATTACTTCTACTAAAACATCACCTCTTGGTCCGCCATTTACGCCCGGTTCACCCTGTCCAGCCAAACGTTTGCACTGTCCATTATCAATACCTGCCGGAATAGAAACTGCAAAACGTTTCTTCATCGGCACAAAGCCAGTTCCATGACAATCCGTACATTTATCCTTAATGACTTTACCTTTACCCTGACAATCCGGACACGCCTGTACATTTCTTACCGTTCCAAAGAAAGACTGCTGTGTAAATACAACCTGACCTTTACCACCACACTTTGTACATGTCTGTGGAGAAGTTCCAGGCTTAGCGCCACTTCCATGACAGGTCTTACATTCTTCTTTTACCGTCAGTTCAATCTCTTTTTCTGTACCAAATACAGCTTCTTCAAATGTGATACGAACGCTGGTACGAATATTGCTTCCCTTCATCGGGCCACTGTTATCTCTTCCCGCACTTCGTCTGCCTCCGAAGAAGTCACCAAAGATATCACCGAAAATATCACTAAAATCAGCACCACTGAAATCGAAGCCACCAAAACCACCAGCCCCTCCTGCGCCGCCATCAAATGCAGCATGACCAAACTGATCGTACTGTCTTCTCTTTTCAGGGTCACTAAGAATTGCATATGCTTCGGATGCTTCCTTGAATTTCTTCTCTGCTTCCGCATCTCCCGGGTTCATATCGGGATGGTATTTCTTAGCAAGTACTCTATATGCTTTTTTAATAGCAGCCTCATCAGCACTTTTCTCAACGCCTAAGACCTCATAATAGTCTCTCTTTTGCTCTGCCATTACATCCTCCATCTATAACTGACACAAGGGGACATGGTTATGTCCCCTGTGTTAATAATTTTAAACTTCTCTGAAATCTCCGTCGATGATGTCGTCTTCAGGTGCGCTCTGAGCTCCCATGTCTGCTGCGCCGCCCATACCAGACATGTCAGGACCTCCACCATTTGCTCCCTGCATCTGTTCATACATCTTTGTAAACAATGCCTGGGCACCAGTCATTAATTTTTCCTGAGCTGCTTTGATTTCTGCAACCTGATCAGGTGTTAACTCTGCATCCTTTGTTCTTTCAAGAATATCCTTTAATGCAGCAACATCTGCTTCAACAGCTGCTTTTTCATCCGCACTAATCTTATCTCCAACATCGTTTAATGCTTTCTCTGTCTGGAATACAAAGGATTCTGCATCATTTCTCGCGTCAATTGCCTCTTTTCTTGCGTTATCCTGTGCTTCGAATTCAGCAGCTTCTTTTACAGCCTTTTCGATTTCTTCATCAGACATAGAAGATCCTGCTGTAATCGTAATATGCTGTTCTTTACCTGTTCCTAAATCTTTTGCAGATACATTTACGATACCATTTGCATCAATATCAAATGTAACTTCAATCTGAGGCACACCACGCATTGCTGGTGGGATACCATCTAAACGGAACTGTCCAAGAGACTTATTGTCTTTCGCAAATTTTCTTTCACCCTGTACAACGTTAATATCTACTGCAGTCTGGTTATCTGCTGCTGTTGAGAATACCTGACTCTTTTTGGTAGGAATTGTTGTATTTCTTTCAATTAATTTTGTAGCAATACCACCCATTGTTTCGATAGAAAGTGAAAGTGGAGTAACGTCAAGTAATAAAATCTCGCCTGCACCAGCATCACCAGCTAATTTACCACCCTGAATAGAAGCACCAAGTGCTACACATTCATCTGGATTAAGTGTCTTGCTTGGTTCATGGCCTGTTAACTGTTTTACCTTATCCTGAACGGCAGGAATACGTGTAGAACCACCTACTAATAATACTTTACCAAGTTCAGAAGCGTTAAGACCAGCATCTTTCAACGCCTGCTGTACAGGCACTGCTGTTCTCTCTACTAAATCATGTGTTAATTCATCAAATTTTGCTCTTGTAAGGTTCATATCAAAGTGTTTAGGACCTTCTGCAGTTGCTGTGATGAATGGCAAGTTAATATTTGTTGTTGTAGCAGATGATAATTCTTTCTTGGCTTTTTCTGCTGCTTCTCTTAATCTCTGAAGAGCCATCTTATCTGTTGATAAGTCTACGCCTTCTTTTGCCTTGAAATCCTGAAGCATATATTC
>CAZHGE010000079.1:0-12491 GCA_964531805.1 uncultured Lachnospiraceae bacterium | reverse complement strand
CAGCCATGAAGGTTTGGAATTAGAAGATCCTGCAAATGAGCCTAACTTCGACCACTTATTAGTACTTGGTACAACACCTGAAAAAGCACCTGAAGAAGGCGAATATGTTACTATGACATTTGAAAAAGGTGTTCCTACTTCTGTAAATGGAAAGCAGATGAAGGTTTCTGACGTTATCCGTACTTTAAATGAATTAGGCGGCAAACATGGTATTGGTATCGTAGATATCGTTGAAAACCGTGTAGTAGGTATGAAATCCCGTGGTGTATATGAAACACCGGGCGGAACCATCCTTTACGAAGCACACCAGCAGTTAGAAGAACTGATTTTAGACAGAGATACATATGCTATGAAGATGGATATGGGCAACAAACTGGCTCAGATCGTATACGAGGGAAAATGGTTTACACCACTTCGTGAAGCAGTTCAGGCATTTATTGAATCTACACAGCAGTATGTGACAGGTGAAGTTAAATTCAAACTTTACAAAGGCAATATCATCAAAGCAGGAACTACTTCTCCATATTCTCTTTACAATGAGAGCATTGCTTCCTTTACAACTGGTGATTTATATGATCACCATGATGCAGAAGGCTTCATCAATTTATTTGGACTTTCCTGCAAAGTACGTGCTATGAAAATGGCAGAAGTAGAAGGTAAATAATCCTACCTTTATCCATTGCCTCATTAGTTTGCGAAAGGCTTTCATTTTATGAACGTTGTAATATTATTAGTATCTTATTATATTGTAATTAATCTTATCGGTTTTTTTACAATGGGAATTGATAAACGCAGAGCAATCAAACATGCATTCCGCATCCCGGAAGCCACCTTGTTTACCATTGCTATTATCGGCGGTAGTTTAGGCACCACTTTGGGAATGTACTTTTTCCATCATAAAACCAGACACTGGTATTTTGTCTATGGTATGCCATTCATTTTGATTCTGCACATTCTTTTACTAATTTTTCTTTACAACGGGCCCTTCGAAATTGCATTTTTATAAAAAAGTGGCATAATAAATTAAGAGTTCGCTTCGCGAACTCTTGCGCTGACGCGCAGTCGCGAAGCGACATATACTACTTGCGCGTCATGCGCATCCGGCACAAACTTGTTTGTGTTGCGAAGCGTATTTTTATATGATAGGAAATTCCTATCATATAAAAATAACGGCTGTCCGGATAGTCCGGGCAGCCATTTTTATCCTATTTAAAGGAAGGATACTATCATGCAGAAGACATTGCACATCGCACTTTGCGATACCAATTTTGCAGACCGCAAACAAATGGAACGTCTGCTTACAAGAGAATCGGATAAACGATTAAATTCCTGTGTTTTTTATATGGACACTTTTGGAAGCCGGGATGCTCTTCTTGACAATCCCCGCGTATACGATGCCTATTTTTTAGATATGCCCGATGAATCCTACTCTGCCTATGATCTGGCAAAAGACATTCAGGCAAAAGGAATCCTTTCTCCTATCATCTTCTGTAATTCTTCCATTGATTATCGCAAGTGCGGAGACCTTTTACCTAACAGTGTGTTCATTAATAAACCCATTGTGGTTGCTGAATTGTCTTTAATCTTAGATGAGATTATTATCCAAAAACAGGAACAGTATATCCCGACGGTAGAACTTCGTAACGCCACTGAGGTATTTTATCTCACAGAAAAAGAAATCGTATACTGTGAAAACAAACCAAAGGAACGGAAAATCCTGCTTCACTTAAATGATGGAAGTATAAGAGAAGCAGATGCCAATATCCAAAACTTCTATACCGAACTAATTCCATTTAAAGTCTTTTTTATGGTTAACAAATCCATCATAGCCAATGCCCGCTATGTCAAAAAAGTATCTTTGCTTGGTATTACCATGCAAAGCGGGGATTCCTTCCGCTTAACCCATACCAGCAGAAAGGAAGTTGAATCTAAAATTTACAAAAGCACCGGTGTTTAATAGACTGCCCTGTCAAGTAAACAGGCTGCATACCTAAAACGAATCCGATGCTTTTTATTTTCATTATTAATAGGTTACAATAATTCCACCATCATTGGCATACAAGCTGCTAAGTCCTCTGGTTGCCATAATGCTAATGTTTGGCGCCTGAACTTTATTCTGCAACATTTTCTTTACTTCTTCTGCACGTGCTACATTGTTGCAGTGACTGATAATAATACGTTTTTTACTCAATTCTCCACCATTTTTTATAATGACATCTACTAACTTATTCAACGCTTTTTTCATACCGATTCCCTGACCAATCTGAACGATGGTTCCATTATCTGCAGCCAAAACAGGCTTAATATTTAGGGAGGTAGCAACCAGCGCCTTTACTCTGGATAAACGGCCATTCTTGCGGAGTGTTTCTACATTATCTAAAACAAAAGTCGTTTCCATCGCATCACGATATTCATTCAACTGACTTTCAATCTCTTCAAAAGATTTGCCTTCTTTTTCTAATTCATGAGCAAGCATAGCAATCTGTGTCTCACCACCGGAAGCAGAAAGTGAATCAATTACTGCAATCTTCTTATCCGAATGCTGCTCTTCATACATACCTTTGGCTAATACAGCACTATTATAGCAGCCACTTAAATTGCTGGAAATTGTCACAATATAAATGCGCTGTGCTTCGCCTTCTATATTCTCTAAGAAAAGCTGGGGAGATGGACAGGAAGACTTCGGGCAAGTAGGGCATGCTGCAATCTTCTTTAATAAATCTTCCACATCTAATTCCTTATTATCTATAAACTGTTCCTCACCCACTTCTAATCCAAAGGGAATGCTGCAAAAATGGGAATCTTCTATTAACTCTGCTGGCAGTTCACAACTACTGTCTACAATAATCTTATAACTCATAGCAACCTCGTTCTCTTTGATGTAGTTTTCATTACTACTTATGATAGCATACGGTAATACTTTTTGTAAAGACCATTATTACATCTTTTGCATATATTTTATGGTTGCGGTTTGCCATACTTTATATTACATTTAATACATAAAGGAGCTTAGATATAATTATGATTTTATGCAGCATAAATGATAAAAAAGATTTTATGAATAAATTACTGACAGGTGACTGTTTCCATTCCTTCTTATTAAAGGAAGCGTCTATTTTAGGATTTGTTCCCTTTCAAATAGATGGCAGGATTAATAAAGCCTTTTTCTCTGATGAAGACCCTGACTCTTCTCATTTTTTATCAGATGAATACACAAAATGGGAAGATATCCGCCCCATCTGTTTTGATCTAATCAAGGGCAAGCGCACACCTACCCGTTTCCAATTTGTCCTTTATTTGAAAAAGGATGCCGTTAATCAACTACTTAGCAAAGAACAACTGACAAGGGAAAGCTCTTTTGTTCAGAATTTTGTATTGAATATCCGATTTGAACAAGGTGAAATGACATTAACAACCGCCGTTGATTACTCCACTTTTACACTGGATAAGCAGGCGGAACAACTTTGGGATCAGGCACTGATGAAATTTTTAACCGGCAAACAAATTGCTTATACAATCAAATAGTTTCTCTATTTTAAATAAACAGGCATATGTATGCCTGCTTATTTTATGTCACGTATTCCCTTATTTTTTCATCTTGGGTTTAAACACAAGGCTTGCAAGATAACCAAATATCAACGCCGCGCTTGTTCCAATAGCCCCAGCTTTAAGCCCGCCGGCAAACAAACCTAAGAATCCCTGTTCATCCACCGCTTCCATTACACCTTCCATTAAGATTTTTCCGAATCCAAGCAACGGAACACTGATTCCCGCACCTGCAAAATCCTGAATTGGCTGGAACAAACCAAAAAAGTGAAGCACAGCTCCTGTACACACTAATAGAACCATAATTCTACCTGGCAGTAATTTTGTTTTTTCCATTAAAATCTGTACCAAAGCACAAATTGCCCCACCTACTAAAAAAGCCCAAATATAATCCATATCTGACTCCATCCTGTTTTCTTTTTTAATATTGTTTCCAAACATAGAAAAATCTATACCAAACGATGACACGCTTCGCGAGCCATCTTATTGGATAAAAAAGGATGACCTAAGCCATCCTTTCTCTTTTGAATCTATTCTGTTTTTATTGCTTTTTGTGGCATCTGCGCCAATAAGACTGCCGCAAACACCAATGCGCAGCCAACTAATTCCTTGGGACTTAATTCCTGCCCCAGGATTACCCAGCCTGCCAATGCTGAAAATACAGACTCCAATGACAAAATCAATGATGCTACTGTAGGGTCCATATTTTTCTGTCCTACGATCTGTAAAGTATAAGCCACACCACAGGACATAACACCTGCATACAACAGCGGAATATATGCTTCAAAAATTTTTCCTATCTGTGGATTTTCAAATAGTAACATACAAATTCCACAGATTACACCACTGGTAAAAAACTGAATGCAGGAAATCGCCACCGAATTTCCTTTGGGTGAAAAATAATCAATCACTAATATGTGAAGCGAAAACAACACTGCGCAAATCAGAACTAAGATGTCACCTATGTTAATGCTGACTTGTCCGGAGATACTTAGCATGTAAAACCCGATAACCGCAATAATACTGCTGACCCAAACAATTGGGGCTATTTTTTTCTTCATAAATATACCTAAAATAGGAACAATCACAATATACAGCGCTGTAATAAATCCAGCCTTCCCCACTGTGGTATACATAATGCCAAACTGTTGAAAACTACTGGCAACCGCTAAAAAAAATCCGCAGCAGATACCGCCAAGTATTGTATTTTTACGATACATCCGGATTTCTTCTTCCGTTTTTACATTTTCTTCTTTACCATTATTCATTTTTTTCAGGACTAAAATCACTGGAATCAAAACGATTCCACCTATCACCGAACGCACGCAGTTAAATGTAAACGGTTCGATATAGTCCATTCCTACACTCTGTGCCACAAAGGCAACGCCCCAGATAAATGCTGTTAAAAGCAATTCTGCGGCGCTTATCATTTGTTTTTTCATATTATCAAAACCTAATTTCCAGCCTTCTTTTTAGTACAGACATGCAATTACTTCCACTTCACAAAGTACATCCTTTGGAAGCTGCTTTACAGCTACACAGCTTCTTGCTGGTTTGTGTGAAAAATATCTTTCATATACGCCGTTAAATGCTGCAAAGTCTGTCATATCTGCTAAAAAGCAGGTTGTTTTAACTACATCTTTATAACTACAGTCGCCAGCAGCTAACACCGCTCCAATGTTTTTCATAACCTGTTCTGTCTGTGCTTCAATGCCTTCTGCCTCTACATTGCCTGTTTCCGGATTAATCGGAATCTGGCCTGATGCGTATAACATTTTACCGGCAATAACTGCCTGTGAATATGGTCCTATTGCCGCTGGTGCTTTGTCTGTTGCTACTTTTTTAATCATAATGTGAATCCTCCTATTATGTATCCGCAGGTATGTTTGCACAGACCTGCGACATATATTTTATTCTTCAAAATCCGCGGTTACATAATAACCACGCTCATTCTGCACAATTTTTGTAACAATACCCTCTCTGGCCAGCATCCGCTCTCTGAATGGAAAATTGCCTGACATGGCAAGGGATGGATCAATGGTATAATAATAGTTACTGGGCAGCACACCCTCCGTAACCGTCACCCTCTGCCCTTCCTCAAGCAGTCCCGGACGCTCCATCTTAAATTCCATGCTGCGTATTCCCATTTTCTTCACTCCTCTGAACCTTCAAGGTCTCTGCCACTGACAGAATATATTTACTTTGTACATTATAATTCCTTTTTACGGTTTTCACAAGTAGACTCTGGCACTAGATTTTCCCTCTAAACTTCTACTTCACCAATGCACATCTAATTTAAACTTCTTTACTGCTATCATAACGTTCTAATACAATGGCATGTGCAATGCCCGGAACACTTTTTCCTTCATTGAAACTTGTCTTGCTTAAAAGCGCTCCCGTTGGAATGAAAAGTACCTTATTCCAGATACCTCTTTCTAACTGTCTTAAAATGAGAGCAGAAAGAACTGTCGCAGAACAGCCACAGCCCGAGCCTCCGGAATGTGTATCCTGAGTGGCATCATTAAATATTTCAATCCCACAATCCATATGCTGAGCCGTAATATCAATATCCTTCTGCAAAAGAAGATCTTGAAGCACGGTTTTTCCCACTTCTCCAAGGTCACCTGTAATGATCTTGTCATAATCTTCCGGCTTTGCATGGAAATCCTTCATATGCTGTAAAATCGTATCCGCTGCCGCCGGGGCCATACAAGCTCCCATATTCATGGAATCCTTCACACCAAAATCAACAATCTTACCTGTAGTAAATCCTGTGATAATCACACTTGCACCCTCTTTTTTCTGGGATGATAATAAGAATGCTCCGCTTCCTGTCACCGTCCATGTAGCAGACAAAGGTCTCTGATTTCCATATGACAACGGAAAACGGAACTCCTTTTCCGCACTGGCAAAATGACTAGAAGTGACACAGATGACATTTTCTGCAAAACCGCCTGCAACCGCCATACTTCCCATACTAAGAGACAAGCCACAGGTAGAACATGCTCCATATAAACCAATATAAGGAATCTCAAAAGACAATAGTCCAAATGTGGATGCAATCGATTGACCGAGCAAGTCTCCGCCAAATAAGTAGCGAATATTTTCACTTCTAGTTTCTGTTTTCTGTAATAATGTAGTGACCGCGTCACGCTGCAAAGTGCTTTCTGCTTCTTCCCAGCTATTGCACCCATTCATATCATCTTCTAAAACCACATCAAACAGATCACCCAGTGGACCCTCACCTTCTTTTTTCCCAACTACAGACGCACTTCCAACAAAATATACTGGTTTTTGAAACAATACACTTTGTTTTCCCAATGCATGACTAATGGCTTTTGCCGCTTCCTTATTTTCACTCATACCACTACCTCATCTTCTTTTTTGGTAGTAGTATCTGCAAAAAGAAACACATTATCCATACAGTGGAATTCTTTTCTATCTACCTTATTATTTCCTTTTTTGCTTTTTCATATAGTGGTTTTATCACTTCAACACTCTCTTCCAAATCATACGCAATCATGTCCAATGTATAATTCTTTTTAATCTTCTTACAAACAATACGAAACATTGCCTGTTCTATTCCCTGTTCAACTCCTATACGTCTATTATCCTCTAACCATTCCTCTAATGCCTGACACATATTAACTTTTCCCTCCTTCTTATACCCTTCTTTAACACAAATTAGTTTTTCCGCATTCGCAAATACACAAATCATATCATACGCATCTTCTTCTAACTGCTGATACGCACTATCACTTTCTACCAGTTTTTTTAGTCTATTCTTGTCCTTCGAACATTGTAAAAAAGAAAATATCTGTTTTAAATCAGTTTTGAACACCTCTGTATTCTCAATTTGCAAAATATCAAATATATGTACCGAATAATCATTCACATATTTTCTTAAATCATCCGGTATATCCGTAAAATCAAGAAGATCATGTAAAGTTTTTGCTCCATCCCAATTTTCTCCATAGTATAAGACAATGGTGATACAGGGACACAACTTGTCTGTTTTTCGAAATTTTGATATAAATTCTGCATCAGATAAATCCTTCATTTCTTTTATTCGTTTTGCAATCTTTACAGTCTGTTTGCGATATGATGCCACATCATATTCCATTGTTCTAAGTGGCATCAAATAATGCACAAGCTGCTGATTTTCAATTCCTATCAAACTAAAATTAATGCCAAATGCCGTTTTTTTAATGAGATCGCGCTTTATCTGTCGATATTTGTTCTTCTTTTTCTTCCAGGACTTTGCTCTTTGCTCCGAATCCATCTCTTGTAAATCAGTTGGAAGAATCCTCTGTTCACCGTTTAACAATAATCCGTTAACCAAATCTGCATAACGTTCATCAACTGACAAACACTCTTTTGCAACTAAGTCCTTATCCATATACGAATACCTCCTGATATGAGCAGGAGGTATCTATCACTTTCACATATATAACTTTATAGCCTCACTGCCTTATAGATTTGAGTAAAAGCACAGCGTTTCCATAGATATGACTTTTTAAGAAATTCCAGAAATCTAAATGCTTTAATCATATTATTGCATTTGTGAAATTCTAAGACAAGTCAAAAACACCATTTCATATATTTTCGACGAAATATACAAATAACACCTGTTATAATTATGCAGGTGTTATAGTGTAATATTACACAGGCGAAGCATACGTCATCACAGAAAAAGGAGCCAATCCATCCTCTGCAAAAATTTCAAAATAACCTTCCTCATAGATAATTTCTATCTTACTACCTTCTGGATAAAATCGAGGAGAACGCAGTATGTCATAATGTTCTTTCTTTGCCGTTTTCTCTACACCACATAAACTTCTATCCACGATAATCTGATCCCGCATTATGTGGATTATTAATTTCTCATCCGGATCATTACCTAATACAAGTTCACACTCTTTTTCATATTCCATCTGTGTATGAACTGTCTTTTCCGTTCCAATCGGCTTGCTCTGTATGCGATATCCATACCGTGTATTTACTAATGCAAGTTTTCTTGCAAGTGTCATTTTTCCCCTATATTTATGATCCAGTGTTGTATTTTTATCAGTCTGAGTGCTTCCGCCTGCCGGTGTTTCTTTTACATAATTCCAGTTTTCACCCCATCCAAGCATAATCCGCTCCGGACACTGGGCAAAAGTCACAGCTGCATAGTTGTCCGTTCCAAATTCAAATAAAAGCGGTTCCCCTGCACAAGTCGTATCAATAAACGTATCTCCGTCAAACTCTCCCACATAATACTGCATTACATGAGCATTGGCACAGCCGCCATCCGCCACATTTTTTGCAACAACATCTTCCATCAGGCACATACTGATAATCAGTACCCATTTTGTTCCTTCTTCCGTCTCCATGGGAAAACAGTCAGGACATTCACAGATACCGCCATAGCCATTGCCATCCACACCCGGCTCAAAACTTCCTGTATATTCCCAATTTAACAAATTCGTGGAATGATAAAACTCAATTACTTCTCCCGCTGCTACCGCCATCGTATATCCACCCTTTACCGGGTTTTCAAAAACCTTGGGATCACGGAAATCCTTCTTTTCTATATTCAGAATTACCGGATTGGCTTCGTATTTGATAAAATGCTCCTTATCCAGACTATAGGCAATACTCTGCTGTTGTCTGCCATTTTGTGGATTATGATGAGTAAAGAACGCAAGCAAAGGCGGATTATCCTTTGTTCCCAGTCCCGATACATTCTCCTTATCGTATATACAGGAACCTGAAAAGATGTAGCCCAGTTCATCCGGATATAAAGCAATTTCCTTATGCTCCCAATGTAAAAGATCCTTACTTACCGCGTGGCCCCAGTGCATTGGTCCCCACACGATATCATCAGGGTAATACTGATAAAAAAGATGATACTCCCCATCTATGTATACCATGCCATTCGGATCATTCATCCATCCTTTTTTTGGGGTAAAGTGAAATTGTGGTCGGTTCATAATTTTCTCCAAAAATTATATTATCATTTAACAAGTCGCTATTTTATATTCTCATTTCCGACTTCATTCAGTAAATTAAACATTCTTCATATATACTTCAATTTCTTCCCTGGTCGGCATTACACACAACGCGCCTTTTCTTGTCGTAATCAAAGAAGCTGCCGCATTGGCATAGGTAAGAAGTTCCGTCAAATTTTCTTCTGTCAAATCCTCGATACCGTGTTCCAGTACATAATTAAGCGCATTGGCACAGAATGTATCGCCTGCGCCAGTAGTCTCTATTGTATCAGGGTTTGCAAATCCTTTTACGAAAACACATTTGTCTTTGTAATATGCCTTGCTTCCATCCTTTCCAAGTGTAGCAAATACCAAAGAAATATTGTACTCCTCACGAATTTGTGCAATCCCCTCATCAATATCTGTAGTTCCCGTCATAAATTCAATCTCGTTATCTGAAATCTTCAAAATATCGCATACGCTCAAGCCATAGGAGATTTTTTCTTTTGCCTTTTCTTCACTGCTCCATAATGGTGGTCTTAAATTGGGATCAAAGGAAAGCAGACATCCACTTTCTTTTGCTACTTCAATAGCTCTCTTTGTTGCTGCCTCTACACCTTCTGCTGTCATGGACAAGGTACCAAAGTGAAAGATTTTGGATTCTGTTATCAATTCCTCTTTGATGTCAGCATCTAAAAGCATCATATCAGCTCCCGGATTGCGGTAAAAAGAAAATTCTCTGTCACCATCTTCAAAGGTCTGCACAAAAGCAAGGGTCGTATTCACCTGTTCATCTTCTACCAGTCCGCTGATATCAATGCCGGTTCCCTGCACTCTCTCCCTAAGCATTTTCCCAAATATATCATTACCTACTTTTCCAATAAAAGCAGTTTGTTTACCTAATTTTTGCAGCATTGCCAGTACGTTACACGGTGCACCACCTGGATTTGCTTCAAACAAAGGATTTCCTTGCGAGCTTAAACCATTCGAGGTAAAGTCGATGAGCAGCTCGCCCAATGCTGTCACATCATATTTTCTCTGTTTCATATGTATACTCCTTTCCCAAAGTATGTACTTAACATACTTTATGCGTGAAAAGAAATCAACTATATTTTTTATCTTAAATAAAACAGGGAGCAGTTTTTACCACTCCCATTCCACTCTTCTCCTCATCTTATTCCACTACTTCTATCAGGCACATCTTCATAATTAATCACCAATCACTTCAACTTGACACATCTTCATAGTAGTAAGAGCCGCCTTATGACTTTCCGGGGTCACGCCGGCACAACAACTGGCATCCACGGACACCTTAATTTCCGGATAAGTCGCTTTAATAATCAGGGCATTCGATACCACACAAATATCTGTACACAGCCCAACAATCTCTACTTCCTGCAAATCGTATTCATCCCATTTCATATAACCAAAGGAAGGCTTGTCAATGTAAATTGCCCCAGGCACTTCCAGTTCCTTTGGAATCTGCCAGCCATCGGTTCCTTCTATACAGTGTTCCACCGGAAGATGCTTTCCTTCGTTGGTCCGTAAATAATCCGACTGGTGGGTATCTCTTGTGAAGATGATTTCATCTCCATTTTCCTGATACTGCGCAATTTTCTTTTTTACATTTTCCACGATGGCAACGGCTTCTTTTGTTCCCAACGTTCCGTCAATAAAATCATTCTGCATATCGATTACAAGTAATGTTTTTTTCATTTTAATTCCTCCTGCTTAATCTTAACCCCTTTTGATTATTATAATAATTTCTGTATGTTTGTGCAATTTCCATCTTTACTTTAACTGAATTCTATGTTTTACTGATATCAAATTTCACATCAAAGGAGGTAATAGATATGTTTTACGAACAATTACTAGCCGAAAGCAGGCGACTGGAACAACAAATCTCTTTCCTGCAGTCTCAACTCTCTCATTATCCAGAAGGAAAGCTTCTCTGTGCACGCAATCAAAACCGATGCAAATGGTATCTCAGTGATGGTCATTCACAAAAATATCTTCCCAAGAAAGAACGAAAATTAGCCGAACACCTAGCCGCAAAGAAATACCAGACCGCTTTATTAAATGATTTGCAACATGAAAAAAAGGCAGTTGATCTTTATCTTAAATACTACCCCAAATCCTGCCAGTCCGAACAATTACTTACAAACACATCCGATTTTCAAGAACTTCTCATACCTCATTTTCAACCCGAATCCGAAGAACTTCTAAATTGAATGAACGCTTCTTATGATCGCAGTACAAAATATCCCGAACAACTACTCCATAAAACACTATCTGGCAACCTGGTCCGTTCTAAGTCAGAGTCACTTATAGACATGTTATTATACACACATAAAGTTCCATTTCGCTATGAATGTGCACTTCAGCTTGGTGATATAACACTTTATCCTGACTTTACACTCCGCCATCCGCATACTGGACAAATCTATTATTGGGAACACTTTGGCCGGATGGATGATCCCTCATACTGTAAAAATGTTTATAGCAAGCTTCAATTATACAGTTCTCACGGAATCTTCCCCTCGATTCATCTAATCACTACCTATGAGACTCAGGAACACCCACTTTCTTCAGATACTGTCGAGAAGATCATCCAGCAGTACTTTGGTTAGGAGGCTTTTGTGTGAAGTTTCTTTTGTATTTTGTCTCTATTCTTAGGTCAATCTACTGCGTATTTTTTCCTTGCGGGGTATATAGCCACTTTCATCCTGTCACTACCCCACTGACATGAAATTAGGCACCTTTTTCTTGTCCAAAAACTTGGCTACGGGGTATATAATCACTTTCATCCAATCACTACCCCGTTTGAAAGTTTCTGCGGGGTAGTACACAATCCTTTTCCTCTATATACCCCGCAGCATCAATTTTTCCTTACAATTGAAGTGGTAAGCTAAAAGTAAACACCCACCCCATTTTTGTAGACAAAATTTATTTTAAAGTATAGCATTGTGTTAT
>CAZHGE010000078.1:0-12687 GCA_964531805.1 uncultured Lachnospiraceae bacterium | reverse complement strand
AGAATGTTTATCACTCGATCATATTTTATCTTGCGTTTAATTTTTCATTCAATCTCTAGAAAGTTCCCTGCAGCATCTAAAAAAGCACCAAAAAATGCTTTAAAATACACCAAAAAGCTACCAAACAAGACAATAAAAAAGGCACTAACTTACAGAGCATATTACTCCACAAATTAGTGCCTTCATCGATGCCTACTTATAGATTTCCTTATTGAATTCATCGCACATTACATCCGGTTATCAGTGACATTTTTCTTTCCTCTTTCTACTTGCTTATCAATCATCATCCGATGTTTTTTCTTGTAACGTAACCCTGTTACAGGGAAGCCGGATTTGAGGTTTTCGCAATGCAGGCAAATACCTTATTCTATCTCAATAAAGGTCGTTGCATTCGATACCTTTATCCGAGTATCCAGCTCAGTCAAAAGAGTGTTGCGCTTTTCTTCCAGCGCTTCCATTTTCTTCTTAACATCAAGCGGATCCACCAGCTCTGTTGTATTCTCCTTAACATAGGCATAAAAAATCCTCCCTTAGAATATTGTCTCTACCGACTATTCTAAAGGAGGATATCGCATTTGTCATTGAAGCTGTAATTCAATTTTTACGCTGCACGCTTCTCATTCAATTTTGCATAATATGCACACAGTATGCTTTCTTGAGAATCCAGTTGCTTTATAATAATATCCGGTGCAATCTGCGCCCTATTTCCACGCACGATTACAATATTTTCCCAGTCTATTCTACTGAGCATTTTTCCTTGAGAATGCCTCCGAATCTAAAAAAACATTTAAATCTTCGATAGAAACAATTAACTCTCTGACTTTCCCTTTATATATATCCTGTAAAATGAGTTTCTGCACAATTACACCAGTTGTATCTTTCTCTATCTTTACATCTAAGTTACCATGTGCAAATACATCTCTGAATATTTCACAAATATATCTATTTTTTTCTTCTTCTTCCGTACAAATGATTCCTTTATTCTTTAAATTCGTCTTAAAATGTTGGTACATATCATAATCTGCCGTTTCACTATAATGATATGAAAAATTATTTATAAGGTTGTAATCTACCTCTTTAAACGATTTATTCTGAAGCCTGTATACAATCAAATAAGATTTTAAAATTACAAACACAGAATCAAGTGCAAAAGTTCCAGCAAATATATTATCTACATAACCATCTCTACGCATTACGTGTACTACATTTAAATAGAAATGCATTATCCATTCACTTATATAACTTGATGGAGATATCAAATACTTTTTCATCATAAAAATGATATCTGCTTGTTTTTTACCTTCAAAAGAATAAAAGTCATTTCCATAATATTTTTCTATTAATAATTTTATTTGCTCTTCTTTTTCTTGATCAATAGAAACTATTTCCTCAGCAACATTATATTTAGAGATGTGTGTTACTCCTCTTTTTCCATAATTAATATTTTCAAAAATCTTTTTTCCATCGGTTCTACAATTCGTATATTTTATTTGTAAAAGTTCTATCTCGGAAATTTTTTCAAGTTCTTCCTTGTTTTTGATTTTAAAATCATCATTATCTGATTGGCCGATAAAGTATTTATCTACAAGTCCAAAATATGCATCATTACTATAAAAAAACTTTATAAATTCCGCAAAATTACATGCCAAAATTTTCCCTTCAAAGTTAGTATAATTACTATTTTTTACATTTATAAACAAAAAGTTTTTTCCATCATCCAGTAACTCTATATTATATTCCGAATGCATAAATGCATTTCTTACAAAAAACAGGAAGTTAGCTTTAAGATTTTTATGTTCAGTATAATTGATTACAGATAGCCACTCATCATACGGAGTACTAATTACTCTGTTATTGTCAAAAACGAACGCCTCCTTTTCTCTTATATCCATCCCCCAAAACATACACATTAATGGGTTTTTAGACTTTAAGATTTGCTTTTTAAGCAATTCAACACATTCTGACGCAGTGTTACATATGTACTTAATGTCATATTTATAATTTTTTAAATTCTCATTCTTTTCTATACTTTCTTTATTTAGTCCTAATAACGTAACAGCACATAATATATTAAAATTATTCAAATCAAATGATGAAAAATTTGTGCGATTAAGCAATTTTTCTTCACAATCATAAAAAAACTCACAAACACTTTTTTCTGAATATTTTTCCCACGACAAATTCTTCTTGAGTTTTTCAACAAAGAACAAGCCTCTTATATAATGTAACATTTCACTTTTGCCATTCATAGATTTTCCACCTTTCCTCATTTGCCAATTCATATCTAAAAAAACGATTTCAAATCAAAAAACTTTGAAATCGTTTTTACCTTTATTAATTTAAATTTTCTCCTCTTAATCCTTCTATCAAAATCCGGTCAGTACGAAATCCTCCCTCATATACTGTTCTTCAAAACTCTCCACATCGATTGGCTTGCTGTAATAATACCCCTGAATGGTTTCGCAGCCTAATTCGCGTAAAGCCACTACCTGCGCATACTCTTCCGCGCCTTCAGCAAGGCAGTGGATTCCCAAATCTTTAGCCATGGAAATAATATGGCCTAAAATGATTTTGTTTTTATTGGGTTCTTCCTCAACGGCTATCAAGTCCACAAAACTTTTATCAATTTTAAGCGTATCTAAAGGCATATCCTTAAGTAAACCAAACGATGAATATCCCGTTCCAAAATCATCCATGGAAATCAGAAATCCTTTGCTTTTTAATTCATGCAAAACAGACACCATATAATTCTGATTATCATATGCTGCCGATTCAGTTAATTCAAATTCAATCAAGGAATGTTCCACACCATAGGAATCTACTATGTCAACCAGATGATCAGCCAAGCCGTTCTGTTCCATATGTTTGCGGGACAAATTCACCGAAATCGGATATAATGAATAACCTTTTTCTTTCCACTCTTTTAGTTTCGCACAAACTTTATGAAGCACCACTTCATCCACCTTAATGATGGAATCATCCGCCTCAAAATACGGTATAAAACGATATGGCGGCATTAATCCTTTATGCTTATAATTCCAACGAATCAACGCTTCTGCACCACATACGGTTTCGCTCTCAATATCCATCTTAGGCTGAAGATATACTAAAAATTCATCCAAACGGATTGCCGTATCCAGATATGCCTTCAGCTGTTTTCCCCAAAGGATATTTTCATGCATCTCATTGGTATAAAAATGAATCTCTGTTTCATTAATCTTCGTTCCCGTTGCCTGTGCCATTTTTGCATAGTCAGCCACTGTATCTCCAGTATTCATGGCATAACGCATACTCACAACACCACACCGGTAATAAATCCGATATGACGGATCCACATTAAGCGTTGAGATTTCTTCAAAAAAAGCACTTAGTTTCTCTTTCGTCTCTTCCTCCGGCATATCCTTAATCATTAAAGCAAAATTGTCGTTATGACATCTTGCGCCGTAATAAATCCAGTCTTTATGTGCCGTAATATTCTTTGTTATACGTACCAAAACATCATTGCCAACATAATGATTATATAGTTCATTTATCATCTTATAATCCTTGATATCAAAATGAACAAATCCATAATCCTTTATACCGCCCAGATAATAAGACATCAAACACTCCCACATCCAGGACCAGTTATTATAGCCTGTAATAATATCATAAAATGACCTGCGGTATAGTTCCTCTTTGGCATAATCCTCAGGACCACTTTCTAAAAAGTGTTTTGGTTCCTTAATCAATTCCACTTCAAACATAATACGTAGTTTTTCTTTGACAGAAAAAGCCGCAACCAATCCACCTTCTACATAGCGATAAAATTTACTTCTATCGTTCTTTTCACGTCTTGCATAAGAAATAATTTCTTCCAGCCATTCTTCATCCAATTGATTCTCATATGTAATATCCTGAATGACAACATGACTGGCAGGGAGCACAACGTATGGTAAATTCTCTGGCACTTTTACAGTAACATCATCTTTACGGTATTCTATTCCAACAACACATTTTGCCGAATCTTCTTTCTGTATTTCTTCAGGCAGAAAAAATAAACCAGCCTCATCATAAGTACCAAAACGATATAAGTATGGCTTCAATGCCTGTGGGCACACACCATCCCCTATACACTGTTTTACCTCGTCCGTAATCTCTGGTAGATAGTACAGTATTCTCTCCGGTCTATGAACAAGCAATGCAGACGTAACCCGAATCATATAACCACTCCTATTGTCACAATAAAAATTATTACCTTATCTCTCTAAAACCAATCTTAAACATTATATTCATCCCGCAGTTCTTGTGCCAGATTATAGATATTAGTCAGAGCTGTTTTTACCTGCTCCATATCCGTAACCGCCTGTGAGGTAATACGGGTGCCTTCTGTAGAAGCCGCTGCCACTTCCTGGCTATTTGCTGACAATTCCGTAACACCATCTGCAATCACAACGGAAGCATCCGTAATACGGTCAATTAGGTGTTTAAAATCACTTATGGTATTCATTAACTGATTTACACTTTTATCAATCGCATCAAATTTAGACTTCGTTGCTTCGATCAGATTATTCTGTTCCCCTACTATCTCAACAGAATGACTGATGCTTTCTGTTACCCGTTTTACATCACCATGAAACTCTCCAAGAATGGATGTAATCTCCGCTGTTGCTTTTTTTGTCTGCTCCGATAAATTTGTAATCTCATCCGCAACAACCGCAAATCCTCTTCCGGCATCTCCGGCTCTGCTTGCTTCTACAGAAGCATTCAACGCCAGCAAATGGGTCTGAATTGAAATATCATCAATAAAACCTAAGATTTTTTTCATTGCTTTGGTACGGTCATTTAATGTTGTTACATATTCTACCGTTTCCTTATTGTCACGTTCTACATCCTGTGCCCGGTTATGTAAAACAACCATTGCCTCTGCTCCAAGCGAAACCTCCTTTAACGCTTCACTGGAAGCCTCTACCATAATATCAGTCTGTTCTTTTGCCTGCTGGGTGTTACTTTCAATCCCAAGACACATCTGCGACTGATTATGTATCTCATGAGCTGTATTATCAATATTTGCCGCAATATCCCGCATGGATAGATTACTTGTATTTAATGCTTCATCCAAAGTATCTAAATAACGGTTTGCTTCCTCAAAATGCGTTACCAATTCTTCTGACACATTTTTAACAGTTTCTAAATTTTCCTCATTAAATGCAATTGATATTTTGGTAATATTATAAACAGATACAATAATCAATGCTAAAATAATTATGGATGTACCTGCTTCTGTCACAGAAACGACTCCGCTGCTTGCAAGCATCATACTTCTTACTGCAAAAAACGGAACCACTACAGCTGCACTGATTAAAATTCTCTTTTTTTCCAAATATGCCATCTGGGCAATAAAAACTGCCGCCACAAGCATAAAGAAAAATTGTGCATCCACAAAAAGAATAACCAGTATACATACTATAAGAGCTACTACCGACATATAGATGCCGCAGTTTCTTGTGCCCTTACAATTTTTATAAAGAAGAGCTGTAACCAACGCACCCAGAGCACTCCCTATCGTTACAAGCAGCATTGTGCCGCCCTGACTCGCCATTCCAAGCATATTCAGGAATGTTCCTATCATAACCACCATCAATGTAGGAAATACCATCGAATCCGCTTTTCTGTATTGTTTTTCTGTCATATCTTTAACATCCTTTCTAATTTGAATGAAGAAATACCTTCTCTCCATTTCTAATATAGTGACATTCAGCACGATCCAAAGTCACCCACTCATCTTTTGCCCCAACATTCGATGCCAAATCTGATTTCAACTTGCTTTCCATCTTACAGGCTTCCAACTGAACCTTGGCTGTTTTCTGTTGATTTCCCCAGCCAATAGCGTCAGTTCCTTCTCCAGTTACAATTAATGCACTGCTATATAAAGATAAGGATACATCACCACCATTTGCACCTACACCACAGATTTTAGCAGCATGAAGATTCATCATAATATTGGCATGTGCACAGTCAACCTGACATTCTTTTCCTTCAAAAGTACCGATACCAATTGCCTCTTCGGCATTAAATTCTCCCATCCAGGTAATATGCTCTATATTTAAATGTAAATTACCCATAATTGAACCAACACCGATTGCTCTTGCAGTAGCAAGATCAATTGTCATATCACAAGCATGAATAACAGGGGTCACATCGCCACTGTAAGAACCGATACCAACACCTTCCTGACCAACCAGGCGGACAATATATTTTCCTCTGTCAATACAGATAGGTCCACCAAATCCGGAACCAATACCAACACCAATCATACCAGTTCCATTGATTTCAATATAACCATCCTGCTTAAACACCAACTCACCATGTCTGGCATTAATATCATTACCAATACCAAAATAATTGGCTCCATCTACAAGAACAAATAAATCACCATCACCCTCTATGGTCAGTTTAGAGTCCTGAGGAACACGAATACCACCGTTTATACAGCGGTTTTCCCCCTGTAATACAATAGTAACATCACAGTCATTTCCAATATCTATACTTACGCCATGGCGCTTACCCTGTAAGGTAACATTGTTAAATACAATGTTACCCTTATAACCATTCTTCACACGAAGGTATATATCCGTTTCCATGTTTAACACACCGGAAATTGTCACATCATTATGGGCACTCGTTTCATTTGTAATTTCGATAATAGAATATTTTTCCGCAGCCAGTCTTGATAAAGAAATATGGCTTTCCTTACCGGACACATACACCTGTCTGCCTTTGTAGTGTTTTTCAATCGTATTAAATTCTATAATCTCATTTTTTATAGTTTTCGAAATAGAGCGTACCAATTCCTGTGATGGTCTTGCCGTATAATATCCCTGAATCAAATCCACACCAAGACGAATCAGCATCTTTAATTCTTCCTGTGTTTCCACGCCTTCTGCCAATACTACAATATTATTATCATGGGAGAAGGTAATAATATCCTTTACAAAATGCTGTTTTTGAGGACTATCCTGAATATTGGACAACAACATTCTGTCGATTTTCACACAGTTTGGCATATAACGAAGCAGATTCGTTACATTGGAATAACCAGTTCCGTAATCATCAATTGCCGTCTGGAATCCAATGGTATTAAAATAATACTGCAAAGTAGCCAGTTCTTCATCGGTCATTTCCTGCTGTTCTGTCAATTCTACAATAACCGTATCCGGAAGTTCTTTTGCAATCTCTGCCAGTTTTAAAGCATCGCCTCCCTGTAAAAGATTCCCTGGAATACTGTTGATAAAAATCTTAGTGCTGCCATCAAAGATCTCCCTGTTTTCCCGCACAATATCTAAAACATTAAAGAAGGTTAATCTCTCTATGTCATATAATCTTCCAAAATACTCCGCATATTTTAATACAACCGGAGGCGCCATATATGGATTCACATCTGGACGCATCAATGCTTCATACCCGAAAATATCCCCTGTCTTCGCATCCACAATCGGCTGGAAGTGATAATGGAAACGATTCTCATTCAGAATTTTTTCTACAATCTGGGCTTCCTGCAATTCCTCTTCTGTAAACTTCTCACTTTGGATCAGCTTACGTTCACTGACCTTATTACCGTTCTTTCTGCTGACAGCAACATTCACCAGACGTTCCAATTCTTCACTGTTTGCCGGTCTTCCCACTTCAATGCCATGATACATATCAATATCATAGTTTCTTCCTAAAACAATTTTATCTTCATTGAGCTGCTTCAGCACACCTTCATAGCCACGCTGCAGTTTTTCTTTTACATCCTGTTTGGAAAGCAAAATGGTTACCATCTCACCATTACCAAAACATACACTCAACCCGTCCGGGAAAAAGTCTTTCAAAGCATGAGCCGCCATAAGAATCACACGGTCTCCTTCCGCTCTTCCGTACAATTCATTAATCTTCATTAATTCCTTGATATCGATTGCCAAAACACCTACCTGCATATCGTCTCTCAGAATCTGTCGAACCAATTGCTCTTTTTGTTTTAAGAAACCATTATAATTATATAAACCAGTCAAAATGTCACGGATCATAGTAGCTTCTAACATCTGATTGCTTCGCTGAACCGCTTCGATTCGTCTGAAACATTCCAATGCCTGCATAACATTGCGAAGCCACATACGGTAAGTAGCATTATAACTTCTCGCCTGATTCTCATAGCTGACAGCCGCATACCCAAAACATTTTTCTTCAAAATGTAAAGGGGTAAAATAGTAAACTCTCGGCTTATCGCGCTCTTCACTTAATTCCGGAAGCAGATTATTCTTATCAAAATATAGATCAAAACTGATTTCACCCGGATTGTCCTCTTCCGCTCCGCACTTTAATACCTGAAGCATACGGGAACTGAAAACCTCATCCCTGCGTCCTTCCATTTCTTTCTTATCCATATCCATCCAGTCTTCATTCAAACATATATGAAAACTTTTAAAATCACGAATCTGATAAATATAATAATCAATAATCTTCACAAGATCATAGAAGGTGGTCTGACAGAGTAAGTCCTCATTCATATGATTATTTGGAGCGTAAAATGCCCTCATGGACATCTCAGTATCCCATCGTTCCCTCAAATAAACCTTAGGCGCAACACTTTCATTATGGCATCCGCAACTGCTACCGATAAAAAGTTCCGCATCGTCTATAAATTCCGGCAGTTCCTTTCCATCAAACAATGCCTGTACACATTCTGCTGCATACTCTCCATACTTCTTTACAGGCAGAGGCGCAGAAGTAATAGGCTTAGGACTTCTTATCCCGGCCTCAACCGTATCATAACCAATCACAGCAACATCTTCCGGCACACGAAGTCCGTATTTTGTCAGCATCTTCGCAGCACCAATTGCCATATAATCGTTGGCACATGCAATGGCCCTGGGCATTTTTTTACCTTCTGTAACAAGTTTGGTAACTAACTGTTCACCACCGTTATACCAAAAATCACCATAGTAGATCCATTCTTCAACCACAGGAAGACCATGCTCCTGCATACATTCCCTGAAAGCTGACAGACGCTGCATAGCATGCTTATGACCATACCACCCCGTCACATAAGCAATTTCTTCATAACCATGATGTTCAATCAAATGAGATATCAATTTCTTTGTAGACATCCTGTAATTCATCTCTATATAGGGGAAATAATCACTTTCCACATCCACAACAAGCACAGGTCCAGAATAATGTCTGCGAACATCTTCTTCTATCAACCTCGCTATACCAGGCGTTTGAATGGTATCCAGCATTAATACAATGGCATCATACTGCTCATAATTTACCAATGCAAAAATCGAACTTTCTCCTATCTCACGTGCCTGAGACTCCTGAAATCTACGATACATGGCAAACACACACACATCCAGGTCATAATCAAACGCCTTCGATAAAAAGCCATTGATAAACAGATTCGGATATTCTTCTTCCAATTCACCTGCCAATATAGCAATTCTCTTTCGTATACTCATGAACGCTCCTTTTTCTTATGGCTACTTTTTTCTTCATACATACATTTATCTGCCACTGATAAATAATCATCCAGTTGTTTATTTTTATCTAAATCCGTAAGCACAAATCCCATACTAACTTCAATAGATTCCTTACTAAAATCAGATTCAAATTCAGACTTCAAATCTTCCATCGATATTTGTGTAGCCTTAGGATAAAACAGAATAAATTCATCTCCACCAAACCGGAACACATATCCATCTTTCGGACAACGGGAACTCAATATCTGGGCAATCTTTTTCAAAACCATGTCTCCATATTCATGTCCAAGACTATCATTAATTTCTTTGAAATGGTCGGCATCCAAAAACATTAATGCGCACCGTTCCCCCATCTCTTTATACTTTTTGTATTCAGGCTCAATCAAATTCGAATAAGCCATTCTATTATAAACTCCAGTTAAAGGATCTCTGTTATAAGTATCCATTAACTTTTGATTCGCCCACTCCAACTGTTTCCGCTTATACAACCCTTCTACACAACGCATAATTGTACTGAGAATTTCATATAAATGAGGATTATCATACAAAAATCCACCATTTTTTATGAAAGTGTAACCCACAGCCTGATCCCTGAAATGCAGTGGTGAAAAAATGTATGAGTTTTGTGAAGCTGTTTTTTCCATATAGTCATTTAATTCATCCACTGACGCTATCGAAAGCCTTTTTCCACCATCCTCAGCATAACATACCATCAAATCATTATAATCATAACCATCTGTTGGAAATTCTGTTGTCATATCGGCTTTCATTAATTTCTTATCAATTACGATCCCAAAACCATCACAATCCAAATTATGTACATATTCAGCAATAAAATTAATCATCTCACCAAATTTGGTGCATTTTGATAAATTACCTTCTAATTCTGCAAGAAGTTCTTCTTCAGCCTGTTTTTTTACACCATTTATAATCTGATTTTTCATGTGCTCACGATAGTTTACGCGACCATTATTCGCACATCCGCAGCTTTCTGCATAAATACAGTCAACCGAAACATAATTATGCTTCGGAACCTCTTTTCCTTCCCATATATCCGCTAATACTTCAAAGCATTTACTGCCAATTTTCTCACGATCATATCCTGCAGTTGTAATCTGAGGACTAAAAAACGCTGCTTTATCTAAATTATCAAAACCTGTTACCGCAAAATCCTCCGGCACATGATAACCAGCCTCCTTGGCTCTTGCACAAATCCCTGCCGCAATATTGTCATTTGCACACACAAACACATCCGGAAACTCCTCTCCGGATTCCAGCAGTTTATCCATATATGCGACGCCATTCTCATAATGATAATCGCTATACCAGCAAGGATTATCTTCAAGACTGAGTCCCATTTTTTCCAGACTCTCCTTGTACGCTTCCGCTCTTATGATATTTTCAAAATTATCTTCAGGTCCACCTGCAAAAACAAATTTACGGTAACCATGTGCATGATACAAATGCTCCATAATATCCATGATGGGCTGCTTATTATCAATACTTGTAAAATAAAACCCTTCAATATTATAACCAATACTAATAACCGGCGCCTTACATGTGCGAAGCTTGTTGACTACATAATCAAACTGCTCCTTATCCACTATATTACTAACATCCACTACTATTCCATCAAACTGGCTGAGGTCAGGCAGATTATAAATATTATACTCTCCCTTATTATGCATATCATCCCTGCTCCAGTTACCGCAGCAGTTATATTGATACAGTGCAGCATCATAGTTTTTCTCACAAATCTTATCCATGATTCCATACACCCATGCGTATGTAATTAATTTTTTCCACCCATCCGTAATCAAAGCAATTTTCTTCATACCCAATAACCTTTAAACTCATTTTCTATTCAAGAACAAATTTCATAAATATCTCTCATTACTCTATTATTACTATTTTACTATAGAACACATATAATTAGCAAATATCTTATTAATATTTACTAAAAAATATCGTTATGTTAACAACCTGTTTTTCTCCATCCATTTTTCTACTTGATTACGGTTCTGATCCGAGTGTTCCACCTCCCTGGAAAAGCGATAAGTCAGATCAATTCTTTCTTCCATATCCAGCACTTTATCATTTTTCAAATACCGCGCCAGCCATAATTCACGAATCATCCAAACACAGTATACGGACATCTGCACCTTTGAAAAAACATTACCGTCATATACCGCGCCAGGAAAATAAGTGAAAATAAAATAAACTAAAAGCTGTTCTAACTGAATAGACACTTCTTTCGCCAAATCCTCATCATAGGTAAATGCATCTAATTCCTTCTTATAAAATGCTTCCCCTTTTGCATACAGCAACACCTGCGATTCTAATAATAGTTTGTCCCAGTCTTCCCGTAGCAGTTCCAGTTCATAAAGTTTATCAAACAGCTTTTGTGTCAGTACAAAACGATTTTGTTTTTCGCCAGAACCATCTGGATGCTTCAATCCAAACAATTCTTTCGTCTGCATCTGTGCACAATACTCTTTTACATACTCTTCTGCCCGCGTTCCCCTATACTTTTCAATCACAGAAAAACAATCAAACAATTCCTGTCTGTTAATTCTCCCCTGCATATCATGTGCCATTCCCAGCACCAAAATAGTACGCACTTCAAGAGGAAGGGTTCTATTCTGCAAAATAGCAAGCATTTCTTTTCGTGCATCTTCCAATAAAGAAAAAAGAAACGGATCAAACTCATCATATTCTTCTTCCCCTTCTTTTTCATAGGTCAGATAAGTAACCGGCTCTTTTTTCTGCAATAAAATCCTTGCTGCTTCCGGACAGGAAATAGAAAGTGAGATTTCCCTCACACCTTCAAATTCCTCAATATGACGTGGATACAGCCTGCAGGTCTTACAAAATCCCGATTCTCCTTCATGAAGATACAGATCACAAAGATTGCAGTCATTTAAAAATGCACATCTTTTTTCCTCATCCTGACGGAACGTACCAGCAAGCCAATTCACTTTTTTTCGCATTACCTGTCCAAAATCACCTGTCATTCTTCTATATTTTTTTAGGGACTTTTTATCAATCACAATCTGCCATCCGGCACAGCAGGTATCCTCACATCTGTCTGCAATGCAGTGAAATTCCTTATAATAATCGGGGATTGTATATATCATTTTATCCATCCTTTTCTTTTATAAAATATTTGAGTTATTTTATACTATAT